>NZ_JBSFBM010000090.1:0-20494 GCF_053592955.1 Micromonospora sp. NPDC002411
GCCGCCCGTCGCGACGGGCGGCCACTTCCGTGGTAACCGGGTCACTTGCGCTTGCGGATCTCCTCGGCGGCCTGCGGGACGATCTTGAACAGGTCGCCCACCACGCCGAAGTCGGCCAGCTCGAAGATCGGCGCCTCGCCGTCCTTGTTGACCGCGACGATGGTCTTCGAGGTCTGCATGCCGGCCCGGTGCTGGATGGCACCGGAGATGCCGAGCGCGACGTAGAGCTGCGGGGAGACCGTCTTGCCGGTCTGGCCCACCTGGAACTGGTGCGGGTAGAAGCCGGAGTCGACGGCCGCGCGGGACGCGCCGACGGCGCCGCCGAGCAGGTCGGCCAGCTCCTCGACCAGCTTGAAGTTGTCGGCGTTGCCGACACCGCGACCGCCGGAGACGACCACGCCGGCCTCGGTCAGCTCGGGCCGGGAGCCCTTCTGCTCGGCGACCCGCTCGACGACCTTGGCCAGCTTGTCGGTGTCGGTGACCGACACGGTGAGCTGCTCGATCGTCGGGGTGGCCGCCGCCGGGGCGGGGGTGACCGAGTTGGGTCGCACGGTGACCAGCGGCAGGCCCTTGGTGACCTTGGCCTTGACGATGGTGGAGCCGGCGAAGGCGACCTGCGTCGCGGTGCCGTCGGCGTCCAGGCCGACCACGTCGGTCAGGATGCCGTTGTCCAGCTTGACCGCAAGGCGGGCGGCGATCTCCTTGCCCTCCTGGGCGGAGGCCAGCAGCACGGCGGCCGGCTGCACCCGCTGGACCAGCTCGGCCAGCACCGTGGCCTTGGGGGCCACCAGGTAGCCGTCGATCTCGTCACCCTCGGCGGCGTAGATCTTCTCCGCGCCGTACTCGCCCAGCTTGCCGCTCAGCGCCTCGGCGGCGCCGGTGCCACCGAGCACCACAGCGCTCGGGGTGCCCAGCTCGCGGGCGAGGGTGAGCATCTCCAGGGTGACCTTCTTGACGCCGAATTCCTTGGTGGCTTCGACGACGACGAGAACCTCAGACATGTCCAGACCCGCTCTCACACGAACTTCTCGGTGGCGAGGAACTCGACCAGCTTGACGCCGCCCTCGCCCTCATCGGTGATCTTGGCTCCGCCGGAACGCGGCGGGCGCTTGGTGTGCTCGACCACGGCACTGGTGGCACCGTCGAAGCCCACCTCGGCGGGCGCGACACCGAGGTCGGCCAGCGCGAGCGTCTGCACCGGCTTCTTCTTCGCGGCCATGATGCCCTTGAAGGAGGGGTAGCGCGGCTCGTTGATCGTGTCCCAGACGGAGACCACGGCCGGGGTGGAGGCGGTGACGACCTCGTACCCCTCCTCGGTCTGCCGCTCGACGGTCAGCGTCGCGCCGTCGACGGTGAGCTTGCGAGCGCCGGTGAGCGCCGCGACGCCCAGCCGCTCGGCGATCATGTGCGGCATGACCTGGACCCGCCCGTCGGTGGACTCGGCACCGCAGATGACCAGGTCGGCACTGAGCTGACCGAGCGCGGCGGCGAGCACCTTGGAGGTGGCGACGGCACAGGAGCCGTGCAGGGCGTCGTCCAGCACGTGCACGGCCTTGTCCGGGCCCATGGAGAGCGCCTTGCGGATCGACTCGGTCGCCCGGTCCGGACCCATGGTCAGGATGGTGACCTCGCCGCCGTGCGCCTCCTTGATCTTCAGCGCCTCCTCGATGGCGTACTCGTCCATCTCGTTGATCACGTTGTTCGCCGAACCGCGGTCGACGGTGTTGTCGTCATTGCGCAGGTTGCGGTCCGCGCCCGAATCAGGCACCTGCTTGACGAGTACGACGATATTCATCGCGCTTCGACGACCCTCCTGTGTGGTGTTGCGATTCGCTCGCCCGGTATGGGGCGCAGCGTCGCGCGTCGGTCGACGCCAGGTCAACCGCGGGCTGCTGTGCGGTTTCCCACGAGGCAATGTTACCTGCCAGTAGGTTGCGCTCCCGAGGCACACAGGGTGACACAGCTCACCGACGCCGGGCCGGTCAGGCCGGCTCGGCCAGCGCAACCCGGATCTGGTCGATGGCCGCCGCCTCGGCCGGTGCTACCCCGTCGTGCGCCCGGGCCACCCGGTCCGCCGCGGCCAGCACCACCGACCGGTACGCCTCCACGTCCGGCGGTGACTTCTCGCGCAGGATCAGCACCGCCTGACGCAACGCCGGCAGCACCACCGACTCGATCTCCAACTGCGAGTCCCGGGGAAGCCGCGGCAACGGGCCGGTGGTCAGCGCCTCCTTGATCGCCCCGCTGGCGTCGGCGAGCGCGCCGGACGCGGCGATGCTCTCCCGGATCACCCCCAGCACCCCCGGGTCGGCGTTGGAGACCAGGAAGACAGCACCGAAGGCACCGGTCTTGATGGTCAGGCGCTCCTCGTCCGTCAACCGCTGCTCCATGATCACGGAGTGTAGACGTACGGGGTGGTGGTGGTGACCGGGACGAGGCCGAGCCGCTGGAGGATCGGCCGGCTGTCCTCGGAACAGTCGACCTGCATGAGCGTCCGGCCCCGCTGCTCGGCCAGCCGCGCCCGGTAGTTGACCAACCCCCGGTAGATGCCCTTGCGCCGCCACTGCGGCAGCGTCGAGCCACCCCACAGCGTGGCGAAGCCGGTGTTCGCCGGGAACCGCACCCAGCCGGCGCTCACCACCATCTCATCCGTCTCGGCCACCACCACGGTGATCGAGTTCGGGTCGGCGTCGATCTCCTTGGCCAGACCCGTCACGAGGTGCGAACGGTCCGCCTGCCAGACCTCCTCCTCCATGGCGGCGATCCGCTCCAGGTCCTCCCGGGCGGTCACCTCACGCAGGCGTACCCCCTCGGGAACGACCGGCAGCGCGGCGGCCAGCGGGGCGACCGGCCCGACCACGACGGTCTCGCGGTCCTCCGGGACGAAGCCGGCGGCGCGCAGCCGGTCCGCCAGGTCGGCCGGTTCGTCGTGCTCGTTGAGCTTCCACTCGACCGACTGGCCACGCTCACGGAACAACTGCACCTGCCGGGCGATCAGCTCGTCCAGCGCGTCACCGGTCAGCCCGCCCAGGTTGCGGTACGTAAGGAACCCGCCGGCGTCGAGCCCGATGATCCGGACCAGCGGCCCGTCCCGCTCCACAGTCACCCCGGCCGGAACCGGGTCGGGGATCTCCGGGCGGAGCTGGTTGTCGTAGGCGTCGCGCAGCGTCATTACGTCGAGATCAGTCACCGGCCCAGGCTAAGCGGCATGGGAAGTGGATATTCTCCCACTGTGTGGGAGGCGATCAGGCGGTGGTTCGACCCGGCGGAGCTGCGCTCGGTCGGTGAGACTCCGGACTACCGGTTCTCCCTGGCCAACGAGCGAACCTTCCTGGCCTGGCTGCGAACCGGGCTGGCGCTGGTCGGCGGCGGGTTGGCCGCCGCGCAGTTCCTGCCACCCCTGCCGATGAGCCACCTGCGGGAGGTGATCGCGGTGACACTGCTGCTGCTCGGCGGGGTGGTCGCGATCCGCGCCGTGGACCACTGGGCACGCACCGAGCGGGCCATCCGGCTCGGTGAGGAGCTGCCCGCGTCGCGGTTCCCCGCCATCCTCGCCATCGCCGTCGGCGCCGGGGCGGTGCTGCTGGTAATCGCCGTCCTGATCCGGGCCGTCGGCGGCCGATGAGCACCGGACGCGACCCCGGGCTGCAACCGGAGCGGACCCGGCTGGCCTGGCGGCGGACCCTGCTCACGGCGACGGTGGTGACCGCGCTCGCCGTGCGGCTGGCGTCGACCGGAGACCCGGTCGGGGCGCTGATCGCCGGTGTCGCCGTGGTGGTGTGGGGCGCCCTGCTGATGCTCTGCTGGCCCCGGGCCACCGGCACCGGACCAGCCCGCACCGGCGGCCGGACGCTGCCCTTGGTCGCGTTCGGCACCGTAGGCCTCGCACTACTGGGAGTGCTGCTGGCGCTCCGTGGACTGTGGTGACGGGAAACGGTGCGTCATGATGGGTGCATGGCCCGGCTTGGCGTACTCCTCTTCCTAGTGCAGATCGTCCTCGCGGTCTGCGCGCTGATCAGCTGCCTCTCCGCCGAGGAGGGCCAGATCCGCGCCCTGCCCCGGATCGCCTGGGTGCTGATCATCTTGTTCTTTCCGCTGATCGGCTCGATCGCCTGGTTCCTCGCCGGCCGGGAGGCCAGCCCCAGCGCCCGCAAGGGCTGGCTGGGCGGCACCGGCTCGCCCGAGCGGCAGCGCCCCCGCACGGTCGCCCCCGACGACGACCCGGAGTTCCTGCGTTCCGTGCAGGAGCGCGCCAAGGAACAGGACGAGGAACTCTTCCGCCGCTGGGAGGACGACCTGCGCCGCCGCGAGGACGACCTGCGCCGCCGCGACGGTGAGCCGCCCCGCGAGGGTGACCGGCCGGAGGTGTGAGCGCGCCGCCGCCGCCCCCTCAGGGAGCGACGGCGGCGGGTGCGACTCAGGCCAGGTTCGACGACCGGGGGTACGCGTCGGTCGGGTCGGTGAGCACGTTGACCAGGTACGGCACTCCGGCGTCGAACGCCCGCTGCAGGGCCGGACCGAGGTCCGCCGCCTTGGCGACCGTCTCCCCCGCACCGCCGAGCGCGCTGACCACCGTGTCGTAGCGCAGCTCCGGCTGGAGGTCGGCGGCCACGTCGTAGCCGTACATCGCGCGCATCGGGTGCTTCTCCAGCCCCCAGATGCCGTTGTTGCCGACGACGATCACCACCGGCAGCTTCTGGCGGACCAGCGACTCGACGTCCATCAGCGAGAAGCCGGCCGCGCCGTCGCCCATCAGCACGCAGATCTGCCGGTCCGGGTGACTGACCCGGGCGCCCATCGCGTAGCCCATGCCGGTGCCCAGGCAGCCGTACGGGCCCGGGTCCAGCCAGGTGCCGGGCTGCGACGGCTCCAGGTATCGCCCGGCGTACGACACGAAGTCGCCACCGTCGCCGATGGTGATCGCGTCCGGGGCCAGCACCCGACGCAGCTCGCCGTAGATCCGCGCCGGACGGATCGGGTCGGTCTCGGCGGCCATCTCGGCGGCGTCGCGTGCCTTCGCCGCGTCCTCGGCGACGCGCAGGTCGGCGATCCAGTCGGCGTGGTCGGTCCGGTCGCCGGCGTGGTCGGCCAGCGCGGAGAGGATCAGGCGCAGGTCGCCGGCGGGGGCCGCGGCCGGCTGCACGTGCGTCGCCCGCTGGCTGGGCGCGTCGACGATGTGCACCACCTTGGCGTCGCCGAAGTCACCGAAGCTGAGGCGGAAGTCCAGCGGGGTGCCCACCACCACGACCACGTCGGCGCCGGAGAGCGCCGCGCGGCGGGCCTTGGCGAACGCGAGCGGGTGCGTCGGCGGGAGCGAGCCGCGGCCCATGCCGTTGGTGAAGACCGGAACCTGCAACGCCTCCGCCGCCTCGCGCAGAGCGGCGACCGCGTCGCCCGCGTACACGTCCGAGCCGGCGATGATGACCGGGCGCTGCGCCCCGGCGATGAGCAGGGCGGCGCGGCCGACCTCCTCCGGGTCCGGTGCGATCGGGTCGACGCCGGTCGCGGCGGGCAGGTCCGCCTCGGCGACCGAGAAGACCGTCTCGAGCGGGAAGTCGAGGAAGGCCGGGCCGCGGTGCGGAGTGAGCGCGGCATTGAGCGCCGCACCCACCGCGCGCGGGATGTCGTCGGTGCTGAACACCGTCTCGGCGTGCTTGGTGACCGGGGCGACCAGCGGGAGGTGGTCCATCTCCTGGAGGCTGCCGGAACCCCAGCGGAACGCGGGCGCGCGGCCGCCGAGCACCAGCACCGGTGAGGCGTTGAAGAACGCGCTGGTCATGCCGGAGATGCCGTTGGTGACACCCGGCCCGGCGGTGAGCACGGCGAGGCCGGGACGACGCTGCAGCTTGGCCACCGCCTCGGCGGCGAAGACCGCGGACTGCTCGTGCCGGACGTCGTAGATCGGGAAGTCGGTCTTGTACGCCGCGTCGTAGAGCGGGAAGACGTGCCCTCCGGAGAGGGTGAACATCTCCTTCACGCCGTGCGCGCGTAGGGCCGCGAGCGCCAACTCGCCGCCGTGACCCTCGATCCGCTCCGTCATTCGCCGCTCCCCTTCGTTCCTCTTGACCGACGCACCACGCTACTGGCCGGTAGGAACAATGTGAACCGTTCTCGGCTAAGCCGTGTCAGCGGCCGGTGAAGTCCGGCTTGCGCTTCTCCACGAAGGCCGACATGCCCTCCCGCCGGTCGTCGGTGGCGAACAGCGCCGCAAAGAGCTGACTCTCCCAGGCCAGACCCGAGTTCAGGTCCATGTCCAGGCCGCCGTCGACCGCCAGCTTCGCCGCGCGCAACGCCTGCACCGGACCCGTCAGGTACGGCTTCACGTAGGCGACAGCGGCCTCGTAGACCTCGGCGGCCGGGACCACCTGGTCGGCCAGGCCGATCCGCAGCGCCTCCTCGGCGTCGACCATCCGGCCCGTCATGATCAGATCCTTGGCGCGGGCCGGGCCGACCAGGCGGGCCAGCCGCTGGGTGCCGCCGGCACCCGGGATGATGCCGAGCTTGATCTCCGGCTGGCCGAGCTTGGCGTCGTCGGCCACGATCCGCCAGTCACAGGCCAGCGCCAACTCGCAGCCGCCACCGAGCGCGTACCCGGTGATCGCGGCAACCACCGGCTTGGGGATCCGTGCGATCGCGCCGAGAGCGCTGGACAGGTTCGCAGCCCGGTCCGCCATGTCGACATAGGACATATCGGCCATCTGCTTGATGTCCGCACCGGCGGCGAAGACCTTCTCCCCGCCGTACACGATGACGGCGCGAACCTCGGGGTCGGCGGTGGCCGCCGTCGCGGCGGCGCGCAACTCCTCCTGCACCTGGGTGTTGAGCGCGTTCATCGGCGGCCGCTCCAGCCGGATCGTGCCGATGCCGTCAGTGGTCTCCAGCCGAACGAACTCGCCCACGCTGCCCTCACTTCCTCGTCGAAGTCGCGTGCCAACCTTACGACCCGGCTCGTTTGGGTAAGTAGTGTGGTGTCAGCCCCGTGGGCGGGAGTCCAGCCATGACGACGTACTACGACGACAGGTCGGTGCAGGTCACCTCCACCACCGTCCGGGTCGATGGCCGCACCTACGCGCTGTCCGACATCAGCATGATCTGGCACCGCCGGGGCACCCGATCCTGGCGCGTGCTCGCCGGGCGGGGCGCGATCGGCGCGGCGCTCGCCGGTCCGCTGGTCGCGGCGGTGCTCGGAATCGGCGTGGCCGTGTGGCTGCACCGCTCCCCCACCGTGACGATCGCGATCGTCGGCGCGTCGGTGCTGGTCGGCCTGGCCGTCGGGCCCGTCGCCGACTTCCTCTTCGAACATCTGGACCGCTCATACGCCCGGGGCAGCCGCCAACTGGAGATCTGGGCCCGCTGGCGCGGTCAGCCCGTGCGGTTGCTGCGCACCGGCGACGCGCTGCGCTTCGGGCAGATCTACCGGGCCGTGCAACGCGCGGTCGAGCACAGCCAACCGGCCCGCCCCGTCACGCGCCGCTAGCCCGCACGCCCGCGGTTCGGCCCGCGCTCGCCCGCGGCAGCGCGGGTGTGGTGGTGTCCGGCGGGCCCTTTGGAGCTGATGTCGCAAACGAATCGGGCCGTCACTCATGACGATCCGGATGAATCCGACTGCGGCGGACACCGGCGGAGCGGGCGCCCGGTCGAGGACGATGTCGCAGACGATTCAGCTCGAAAGGACCCGCCACAGCACCACCGCCCCCTTGATCCGAGGGTCGCCGAGGCCCCGGGCGACCAGGGATGAGCCGGGCGAAGGTTGCCTTCCGGTGGTTAGGCTTAGTGATGACCCTCTATTACCGGGACGACGCGGTGCAGGTGACATCCGAGTCGATCCGGGCAGGCGGTCACGTGATCGCCCTGTCCGACGTGACGTTCGTGTGGCACGCACGGGGGCAGAAGACCCTCGCCGTACGCGGCCGTGTGCTGGGTCGCGGTGTCCTGGTCCTGCTGCTCTCGCTGCCGCCGCTGGTCGCCGTGGTCTGCGTGCTGTCACTGGCCTGGTCGGCACAGGACCGGGGCAACTGGAAGCTGGCTCTGATCATCCTCGCCGCCTGCGCGGTGGGGGCCCTGGTGTCGCTGCCGTTCCTGGAGATCCCCCTCGGTTGGCTGGACCGCTCCTACGAGCGCGGCAGCCATGTGCACGAGTTGTGGGTGCAGCACCATGGTCGGGAGGATCTGCTGCTGCGCACTCCGGACGCGCTACGGTTCGGCCAGATCTACCGGGCCGTGCAGCGTGCCGTCGAACAGCAGGGGGACCATCGATGACCAACCGCCGTGGCGAGGCCGCCGCGCTGGCCGGGCTGCTCGCCATCGCTGGCGTCACCCACCTGGTGCGCCCCGGCTTCTACGACCCGATCGTGCCGCGCACGCTGCCCGGGCCGGCCCGCTTCTGGACGTACGCCAGCGGAGTCGCCGAACTGGCGGTGGCGGCGGCCGTGGCGCATCCGAACACCCGACGGGCCGGCGGTCGGGCTGCGGCCGCGCTCTTCGTCGCCGTGCTGCCCGCCAACGTGAAGATGGCGGTGGACTGGCGGCACCGGCGTCCGGCGAAACGGGCCATCGCCTACGGGCGGGTGCCGGTGCAGGTGCCGCTGATCTGGTGGGCCCTGCGCGTCGCCCGCGCCGGTCGGTAGGCCCTTCCGGGGCCCCGACCAGCCCCGTCGGGCGGTTGTGGTGCTTCCGACGCACACTTGACCCCATGGCGATTCCCCTCCCCACCCCGACCGCCGTGGTCGGCCTGACCCGCTCCGCTCTCGACCAGGCGCTCGGCTCGGCCGCCTCGTTCGCCGCCGTGCCCGCCCGCGCGTTCGCGGTGCTGGACGGGGTGGAGGCGCTGCTGGCGCGGATCAACGGCGTGGTCGACCGGATCGAGACGACCCTGGACCGGACCGATCAGGTGCTCACCGACGCCGAGGAGGCGGTCCGTGAGGTCGCCGTGATCAGCGCCGCCGCGACCACCGCCATCGACACCGCCACCGAGGTGGCCACTGCCGCCGCCGTCGTGGTCGCCGACGCCGACCGCGTCGCCCGGACCGCCGCCACTGTGGTCGCCAACGCCGAGGGGGTGGCCGGCCGGGCCGCCGCCACCGTGGGCACCGCGGCGGAGGCCGCCGCCACCGCGGCCGAGCTGCTGGCGGCGTACGAGCCGGCACTGCGGCGGGCCGCGCCGATGACCGAGCGGTTCGTCGAGCAGCTCAGCCACGAGGAGATCACGGCCGCGATCCACCTGATCGACGAGCTGCCCAAGCTCAAGCAACACCTGACGGCGGACATCCTGCCGATCCTGGCCACCCTCGACCGGGTCGGGCCCGACCTGCACGACCTGCTCGACGTGACCCGTGACCTCAAGCTCGCCGTGGCCGGCATCCCCGGGCTGGGCATGCTGCGCCGACGCGGCGAGAAGCTCGCCGACGAGCCCGCCGGCTGAGCCCTCGCCCACCTGGACAGGGGATCAGCAGTCGCAGGTGATCGTCGTGGTCGGGGCGGTCAGGTCGTCGACCGGGCGACGGGTCAACCCGCTCGCCGTCACCACCGGCAGCCCTTCCCGCGCCCAGTACTCGAACCCACCGAGCATCTCCTTGACCCGGTAGCCGAGCCGGGCGAACTCCAGCGCCGCACGAGTTGCGCCGTTGCAGCCCGGCCCCCAGCAGTAGGTCACCACCGACGAGCCGGCCGGGACGACCTCCGCCGCGTCGGTCGCGATCTCGGCGGTGGGCAGGTGCACCGCACCGGGGAGATGTCCCTGCGTCCAGGCCGCCACGCCCCTGGTGTCGACCACCACCAGAGCAGGGGTACGGGCCGACAGGTCGGCGTGCACGTCACTCACGTCGGTCTCGACGCTGAGCCGGGCGGAGAAGTGGGCGGCGGCGGTGGCCGGGTCGGCCGCCGGAACGGCGAAGGAGAAGGTCATACACCGATCCTCGCCAGCTGGCCGGTCCGGGACGAGTGGCGGATACGCCGTCCTGCGCTAACATCCCGCCATGCCGCTCGGGTCCACGACCACCGACCCGCTCCTGCTCCCGGCGCCCCGGCGGGCGGCAGCCGCGCACCGCGTCGCCGTGCTCGCGTACCCGGGGATGTCGGTGTTCGAGACGGGCATCGTCACCGAGGTGTTCGGGCTGCCCCGGCCCGAGTTCGGCGTCGAGTGGTACGACCTGGTGGTCTGCGCCGAGCAACCGGGACCGGTGCCGGTGGTCGGCGGCGCCAGCCTGCACACCCCGTACGGCCTGGCCGAACTGGCGGCGGCGCGGACGGTGATCGTGCCCGGCGTCCCGGACGTGACCGGTGACCCGTCACCGGAGCTGGTGACCGCGCTACGTCGGGCGCACCGACGCGGCGCGCGGATCATGTCGATCTGCTCGGGCGCGTTCGCGCTGGCCGGCGCCGGGCTGCTGGACGGCCGGCGGGCCACCACCCACTGGCGGTACGCCGAACTCCTGGCGCGGCGGTACCCGCGGATCGAGGTGGACCCGGACGTGCTCTATCTCGACGACGGTGACCTGCTCACCAGTGCCGGCAGCGCCGCTGGGCTGGACCTCTGCGTCCACGTGGTCCGGCGTGACCATGGCGCGGCGGTCGCCAACGCGGTCGCCCGGCGACTGGTGATCCCGCCGCACCGCGACGGCGGGCAGGCCCAGTTCGTCGAGGCGCCGGTGCCCGTCGACCCGGACGACGACCGGATCGCCGCCAGCATCGACTGGGCACTCGCCCATCTCGCCGAGCCGTTGACAGTCGCCCAGCTCGCCGGGCACGCGCACATGTCGCCCCGCACCTACCTGCGGCACTTCGCACGGGCCACCGGGACCAGCCCGATCCGCTGGCTGATCGACCAGCGGGTCCGGGCCAGCCTGCCCCTCCTGGAGGAGACGGACGCCCCGGTCGAGCGGGTCGCCCGGTCGGTGGGCTTCGACACGCCGGTCACGTACCGGCACCACTTCGGCCGGATCATGCTGACCTCACCGTCGGCGTACCGCAGGGCCTTCCGCGTCGGCGCGGACCGGCCGGCGTAGCGCGGACCGGTTCAGGCCGGCGCGTACAGCTCGTCGATCTCGGCGCGCTGCGGGAGCGCCACCGAGGCACCGAGCTTGCGTACGCAGGCGGCGCCGGCCGCCGACGCCCAGCGCACCGCGTCGACCAGGTCGCGTCCCTCGCCCCAGCCGACCGCCAGCGCGGCGGTGAACGCGTCGCCCGCAGCGGTGGAGTCGACCACGTCGACGCGGACCGCCGGTACGTGCACCTCGGCGCCGTCCCGGTCGACGTACCAGGCGCCCTCACCACCGAGAGTGAGCACGGCCCTGGGGGTCAGGTCGAGTAGCGCCCGGGGCTCTTCCCGACCTCGACCGGCGAGCGTGCGCGCCTCGCCCTCGTTGACGACCAGCAGGTCCACCGATGCGAGCAGTTCGGGCGGGAGTTCGCGGGCCGGGGCCGCGTTGAGGATGACCCGGGTGCCGGCGGCGCGGGCGGCCACCGCGGCGGCCGTCACCGTCGACACCGGGATCTCCAGTTGGGCGACGAGGACGTCCGCCGCGCACACAGTGGCCAGCTCGTCCTCGGTGAGGCCGACCAGCGCGTCGTTGGCCCCGGGGGTGACCATGATGGCGTTCTCGCCCTGGGCGTTCACCATCACCAACGCCACGCCGGAGGTGCCGTAGACCACCCGCAGTTGGCTGGTGTCCACCCCGGCCGCTGTGATGCGGGCCTTGAGGGTGACGCCGAAGGCGTCCGAGCCGATCGCGCCGAGGAAGGAGCAGGATGCGCCGGCCCGAGCCGCGGCGACGGCCTGGTTGGCCCCCTTACCGCCGGGCACCATCATGAAGTCGGTGCCGAGCATGGTCTCGCCCAGTCTCGGCAACGCGGGCGCCATTGCGACCAGGTCCATGTTGGCGCTGCCCACCACGGCGACCCGCGTCTGCGGCACTGTCGTCTCCGCCCTGGACGTCGCTCAGGCGGCCCGAGCGGTGTAGCGGTCGCCGGAGCGCTCCACCACCAGCGGCAGGCCGAAGGTCTTGGAGAGGTTGTCCCCGGTGAGGGTGTCGGCGAGCAGGCCCTGAGCGACCACGCCACCCTCGCGCAGCAGCAGCGCGTGGGTGAACCCCGGCGGGATCTCCTCGACGTGGTGGGTGACCAGCACCATCGCGGGGGCGTCCGGGTCGTACGCCAGCTCGGCCAGTCGGGCGACCAGGTCCTCCCGGCCACCCAGGTCGAGCCCGGCGGCGGGCTCGTCGAGCAGCAGCAGCTCCGGGTCGGTCATCAGGGCACGGGCGATCTGCACGCGCTTGCGTTCCCCCTCGGAGAGGGTGCCGTAACGGCGTTCGGCGAGCCCGCCGACACCGAGCTGGCTCAGCAGCGCCCGGGCCCGCGCCTCGTCGCCACGGTCGTAGTTCTCCCGCCAGCGGCCGACCACCGACCAGGCGGCGGTCACCACCACGTCGCTGACCCGCTCGTCGGCGGGCAGTCGCTCGGCGACCGCGGCGGTGGTGAGCCCGATGCGGGTACGCAGCTCGTTGACGTCGGTGCGGCCGATCCGTTCGCCGAGCACGTGCGCGACACCCGTGGTGGGGTGCAGTCGGCCGGCGGCCAGGTTGAGAAGTGTCGTCTTGCCGGCACCGTTGGAGCCGAGCACCACCCACCGCTCGTCCAGCTCGACGCGCCAGGTCAGGTCCTGCAGGAGGGCGGTGCCGGAGCGGCGTACGCCCACGCTGTCGAGGCTGACCACCAGATCCGGGTCGACGGGGGCGGCGGCAGGCGCGGCGCCGGCAGCGCCGGGGATCAGGTCACCAGTCACCGCTCCATCCAACCACGCAGCGACGCGGCGCCCCCCATGGGCGGCGCCCCGGCCATAGGGTGAGGCGCCGTGTCATTGATCACCAAACCTGAAGGACCACCCATGCCCCGTCGAGGTAGGGAGCCGCGCGGATGAGCGCGGTCATCGAGATCGAGGGTCTGCGCAAGACCTTCCACAGCATGCGCAACGGCCGACGGGTGGCGGTGGACGGGTTCGACCTGCTGGTCGAGGAGGGCCAGATCCACGGCTTCCTGGGCCCCAACGGTTCCGGCAAGACCACCACCCTGCGCGCCCTGCTCGGGCTGGTACGCGCCGACAGCGGACGGATGACGGTGCTGGGTGCGCCGTCGCCGGAGTCGCTGCCCAGGGTGGCGGGGCAGGTCGGCGCCATCGTGGAGAGTCCGCAGTTCTTCGGCAACTTCACCGGCTACCGCACGCTGCGGTTGTTGGCGCGTGCCGGCGGGGTGCCGGTCTCGCGGGTGGACGAGGCGCTGGAGCTGGTGGGCCTACGCGACCGGGGCGACGAGCGGGTGAAGGGCTACTCGCTGGGCATGAAGCAGCGCCTCGCTGTGGCGTCCGCGCTGCTGAAGGACCCGCGGTTGCTCATCCTGGACGAGCCGGCGAACGGGCTGGACCCGGCGGGCATCCGGGAGATGCGGGACCTGATGCGGTCGCTGGCGGCGGCCGGGGTGACAGTGCTGGTGTCCAGTCACATCCTGGGTGAGATCCAGCTGATCTGCGACCACGTCACGATCATTTCGCACGGGCGTCGGGTGGCGGCCGGCCGGGTGGACGAGGTGCTGGCGGGTTACGACAGGCACGAGTTCCTGGTGCGGGTGGCCGAGGCCGAGCGCGCTGTCGAGCTGCTGCACGCGGCCGGGCTGACGGCGGCCGTCGACGGCGAGGCGCTGGTGGTGAGCGGGGTGAGTGACGCGACGGTGGTCAGTCGGACGCTCGGCGAGCAGGGCCTGTGGGTGGGCGAGCTGACCCCGCTGCGGCCGGATCTGGAGAGCGTCTTCCTGGAGTTGACGGGCGCGTACGAGCATCCGTCGGTGCCCCGGCAGGTCGACGACGCTGCCCTGCCGTCCGCCGATCGGGGCGATGCTGTGATCAATCTCGATCGGGGAGTGGACGCGTGAACCTGGTCCGTGCCGAGGTGGAGCGGCTGTCGGCCCGTCGCTTCGTGCAGCTCATGGTCGTCCTGCTGGCGTTTGCCTTCGCTGTCACGGCGGCGACCACCCTGGCGGGTTCCCACAAGCCGAGCGCGGACGAGATGAACTCGGCGCGGGCTCAGGCCGTCGAGGCGCGGCAGGGAATGGAGGTGACTCACCAGCAGTGCCTGGCGCGACAGAACGGCACGCTTCCGCAGAGCGACATGGACCAGTACTTCCCTCAGGACTGCTCGGAGATCGACCCGATCCGGCAGGATCGGTTGCCGATCGCCGCGGACTTCCTGCCGGGGGTGTTCAGCTTCGCCAACCAGGCGCTGCCGCTGCTCTACTTCCTCATCGCGTTCCTGGTGCTGTTCGGGTTCCTGGTCGGCGCCTCCTACATCGGCGCCGACCTGAACTCCGGTGGCGTGGTGAACCTGCTGCTCTGGCGACCACGCCGGTTGACGGTGCTCGCGACCAAGTTGGGCACCCTGCTCGGCATGGTGCTGGTCCTGGCCCTGATCGCGTCGGTGGCCTACCTCGCCACGTTCTGGGTGATCGGGCAGACCGCCGGGCTACCCGGCCGGCTGAGCGGTGAGTTCTGGCGTTCGCTCGGCGCGGTGCACCTCCGTGGCGTGGTGCTGGTGCTGCTGGCCTCCGCGTTGGGCTTCGCCATCGCGACACTGGGTCGGCACACGTCGGCGGCGCTGGGTGCGGCAGCCGCGTACCTGGTGGTGTGGGAGTTGGGCGGCCGTCTGATTCTGGAGATCATCGACGCCCGGCGGCCGGACCGGTTCATGCTCTCCAGCCACGTCGGGGCGTGGCTCACCGGCGAGGCGAAGTTCTGGGACACCTGCCCCGGCAGCTCGGGCACCGGTTACTGCGACGGCTCCTACAGCCTGACCTGGGGGCCGGCCCTGGTGGTGCTGCTCGTGCTCACCGGTGGGTTGATCGCGGCGTCGTTCGCCGTGTTCCGTCGCCGCGACCTGATCTGAGTCGTGACCCGGCGGGCCGGCCCTCACAGGGGTCGGCCCGACCGGCCGGCAAGGGCTTGCAAGCCGCAGACTCGCGGTGAAATATTCCTTCACATGACCGCCGCAGCGGGCTCAGCCGACGGTGGAGCCGAACACCTCGTCGCGCACGGCGTCCAGCGCGGTGCGCAGCGCGCCGTGCAGGATCGGCTCCTCGGTCAGCCCGGTCGGCACCACCCGAGGTCGGACCAGGGTGATCGCCGCCACCTCCTGCTGCACCCGGTCGGCGAGCGCCGCGCCACCGGCCTGACCCACCTCGCCGGCGAGCACCACCAGCGGCGGGTCGAGCACAACGCAGGTGCTGGCCACGCCGATCGCGAGCCGGCGGGCCAACTCGTCGAGCATCGGGCCGCCGTCGGCACCGGCCGCGACGGCCGCGCGGACCGCCTCGGCGGCGTCGGCGTCCGGGTAGCCGTGCTCACCGGCCACCGCCCGCACCGAATCCGCGCCGACGAGCTGCTGGAAGGCCGGCTTGGCGCGACGGGAGACATCACGCGGGATGGGCGCGCCGGGCACCGGCAGATAGCCGATCTCGCCGGCCGCTCCACTGCTGCCGTGGTGCAGCCGCCCGCCCAGCATGATCGCCAGGCCGACACCGGCACCCACCCAGACCAGCACGAAATCCGCCAGACCCTGTGCGGCGCCGGACTGCGCCTCGGCCACTGCGGCCAGGTTGACGTCGTTCTCGAAGACGACCGGGGTGTGCAGGTCCTCCCGCAGCGCGGCAAGCAGGCCGCTGTGCCAGCGCGGCAGGTTGAAGGCGAAGGTGATGTCGCCCGTGTTCGGGTCGACCAGACCCGGAGTGCCGAGCACGATCCGCCGCACGCTGCTCAGCTGGGCCTGGGCGCTGCTCGCGGCCTGCACCACGGCGTTGTGCACAACGCCCACCGGATCGTCGGTGTCCCGGGTCGACTGCTCCACCCGGCCGATGACCGCACCGGTGATGTCGGCGCAGGCGGCCACCACCCGGTCCGGCCCGACGTCGACCCCGACCACGTGCGCGCTGCTCGGACGGACCGCGTAGAGCTGGGCGTTCGGCCCCCGCCCGCCGGCCTGCTCGCCGACCCGCGTCACCAGGCCGCGCTCCTCCAGCCGCTCGACGAGTTGCGAAGCGGTGACCTTCGACAGCCCGGTCAGCTCGCCGAGCCGGGCCCTGGTCAGCGGGCCGCGTTCGAGGAGCAGTTCCAGTGCGGCACGGTCGTTGAGCGCCCGCAACAGGCGGGGGGTGCCGGGTAGCCGGGTCGCACTCATGACACGTCCTCTAGTTTTAGTAAACTTTGCTAACTGTAAACCGACCTGCGAACGGGTAGCCGTAGCGTAACGGCCACCCGACGGTGGGACGCTCGGCCGAGTCGGCAGGGCCAAGACCACCACCGGTACGAGGTTTCGTACCGGCTGGGCACCGAAGGGGGAGATCACGTGGGGCTGGATCCAGGACTGCGCCGGCTGGCGCTGGGCACGTTGCTGGCCGCGTACCCGGGACCCGTACCGCCGGACTGGGCTATCGACCTGCTGGCCGACGGGCTGGCCGGGCACACCCTGTTCGGCACCAACGTGCACGACCCCGCACAGCTGGCGGCGAGCACCGCCGCGCTGCGCGCGGGACGGCCGGACGTGCTGATCGCCATCGACGAGGAGGGTGGCGACGTGACCCGGCTGGCACACGCCACCGGCAGCCCGTACCCCGGCAACGCCGCCCTCGGCGCGATCGGTGACGTGGCCCTCACCCGCCGGGTCTACCAGGCGATCGGCGCCGAACTGGCAGCGCTCGGCATCACCGTCAACCTCGCCCCGACGGTGGACGTCAACACCGCCGACGACAACCCGGTGATCGGCACCCGGTCCTTCGGTGCGGATCCGGTGCGGGTCGCCGCCCACTCGGCGGCCGCCGTGACCGGCCTGCAGGCTGCCGGCGTGGCCGCCTGCGCCAAACACTTCCCCGGGCACGGCGCCACCGTCACCGACTCCCACCACGAGCTGCCCACCGTGGACGCCCCACTGACCCTGCTGCGCCAACGGGACCTGCCGCCGTTCGCCGCGGTCGTCGCCGCCGGGGCACGGGCCGTGATGACCGCACACATCCGGGTTCCGGCGCTGACCGGAAGCGACCCGGCCACCTTCAGCCGGGCCGTCCTGGTCGACCTGCTCCGCGCCGAGTACGGCTTCACCGGCGTCGTCATCACCGACGCCCTGGAGATGAAGGGCGCGGCGGTGGCCGCCGGCGGGGTGGGTCCGGCCGCCGTCCGGGCACTGGCTGCCGGTGCCGACCTGCTCTGCATCGGTGCCAAGGTCGACGCCGAGCTGGTCGAGCTGGTAGCCGCCGAGATCGTCGACGCGCTCACCGACGGCCGCTTGGCGACCGCGCGGGTCGAGGAGGCCGCCGGCCGGACCGCCGAACTCGCCGCCTGGACCCGGGCCGCCGTCGGGTCGACGACCACCGACGACACCGACCTGGGGTACGCGGCAGCGCGCCGCGCCGTCCGTGTCGACGGCGTGCTCACCGGCCTGGACCAACCGCTTGTGGTGCACCTGCACACCGAGTCGACGATCGCGGAGGGGCGGGTCCCGTGGGGCCTCGGCCCACACCTCGACGGGGTGCAGGAGCTCCGGGTGATCGCCACCGAGGCCGACCCGTCGAGCCTGCGCGGGCTGGCCGGTGACCGACCCATCGTGCTGGTCGGGCGGCACCTGCACCGGCTGCCCGGCGGCCCGGAGCTGATCAACGGACTGGCCGCGCAGCACGCCGTGACGGTGGTGGAGATGGGTTGGCCGGCACAGTGGCGTCCAACGGGCGTACGCGCCTTCGTCACCACCTACGGGGCGAGCCACGCCAACGGGCGAGCGGCGGCCGAGGCGCTCGGTCTGACCCGATAGCGGAACGCCCACCCCGGTGCTACACGCTACGTCACCGTTGGTCGAGACGGCTTGAACAGTTCAGCCGCAGGTCAAGTCCACTTTTCGACACTCCGAACCGACAGCTCAAACCTTGCCCCACGCCTGTTCGATACGTAGCGTGATCGACATGTTCCGGTTCGCGCACGGCGCGACCGGCGCACCGGAACCGGGACCTGGGGGGAGGTTGCGGACCGTGGATCCGGCCCGGGATCCACGGTCCGCGCCCATTACCGGCCCGCTGGCCGGTCAGCGCGGATAGACCCCGTACGCCCGCCAGCCCCGATCCGGAAAACCGGCCGCGTCGGCCACCCGGGCGGAGGCGTGGTTGTCCCGCTCGTGCAGATAGGTCGGCACCGCCCCCTCGTCGAGGACCCGTCGCGCCGCCTGGGCCACGAGTCGGCGGGCGAGGCCGCGCCCCTGGGCGGCCGGCACCGTGCCGACGGCCAACTCGTGCCCGTACGCGTCGTGCCGCTTGATGCCGGCACCCGCCAGGTAGGCGCCGTCCGGGTCGCGGACCACCAGCACCGGCTGGTCGAAGAGCCGCAACCAGGGGGGCAGCCCGGGAGCAGTCGGATCTGTCCACTCCCCCACGTCGGGAAGCGGGGCGGGGGCCACGCTCCACCGGAAAGGGCCGTCGTGCACGCACCAGTCCGGCAGCCCGACGGCCTCCGGCAGCGCAGCGAGCAGCCGATCCGGCGTACGCCGGACCAGCGAACGGATCGCCGCCACCCGCTCCGGCGCGACGGAGAGGACACCACTCTGCCCGGTGTCCACGGCGAGCGCGGGCCGCAGTCGACCGTCCCAGGCCGGTTGGGCCCGTCGGCGCGAGGCGACCACGTGCAACCCCGGCCCGGCCGGCCACTGGCCGAGCCAGGTGGCCAGGTGCAGTTGGAGCCGCCGGTCGAGCATGCAGACCTCCCCCGTCACCCGGCCCGTCGTGGATCACCGTACGCCGGGGGGCGCGGTCGGGCGGACGAACCATGCGGGCCGGACCCGGCAGTGGGTGCGCGGAACCAGGTAGACAAATCGACCGTCATATCTATTTCCATACCTGGTCACCTTTGTTTGGGACGGTGAACGCATGCCGATGCAGCCGAACGACCACTACCAGCAGGACCCCGAGCGACTCTGGCAGGCGGCGGAGACCGTCGGTGGCATCCCGCCCCAACCCCGCTACCGCCACCCCCGAACGGTCGGCGCTGGAGACCTGTCGTGGTGCGGGCTGAACAAGATGCCCGCCGGCAGCTCCAGTCGGCATCGCCTGAACCGCCACTGACGCACCAAACCAAGGCACATCCTGGTGCCTGACGAGAGCGTCGGCTGGTGTATATTTCGCCTCATGACTCGCATCACCGTGGACGTGAACGACGAGTGGTTGGATGCCGCCCGGGAGGTCCTTGGCACTGACACCAAGGTGGCCACCATCAATGCCGCCCTCCACGCGTTCGCCATCCGTCGGCAGGCTCGCGAGATCGTCGCCGCGTTCGACCAGGTGGAGATGGACTTCAGCGGGTCCGTCGATGCCTGGCGCCACGGCGGCGGCCGCGACCTGGGCTCACTCGCCGAACAGGCGCGCGACACCGAGGCAGCCTGATGGCGGGGCCGATCTACCTCGCGGACACCTCGGTCTACGTCCTACAGGGTCGCCACCCGTCGGTTCGGCGGCGCTTCGAGACACTGTTGGCCGAGGGACGGCTGGCCGCCTGTCAGATGACCAGCCTCGAATATCTCAACAACGCACCCCACCCGAAGGGTTACGAAATCCTCTGGCAGGCACTGCGGGGGCACCGCTGGATGGATGTGTCGACAGCAGCGATGGACCGAGCCCTGGCGGTCCACCGCGTCCTCGCGGCTGACAGTCAGCACCGTCACTTCCGGCTACCCGATCTGATCATCGCAGCCACCGCTGAGCAGCACGGCGCGACAGTGCTGCACTACGACGCCGACTACGACCGGATCAGCGCCGTGACCGGTCAGCCCACCGAGTGGGTCGCACCGAAGGGCAGCCTCTGAGCCTCCTGAGCGGGCGACACACCGGGGAGGACCAGCGGCGGCTTTCGCACACCTGTCGGGTAATTTCTTGTGGTCCGGCATCCCGGCTACGACAGGAGAAGCTCCGCGCATGGGCAAGAAGACGATCCACGTCTCCGACTTCACCGGCACGGTTTTGCAGCAGGACGACGAGGTGGTCCGCGTCGTGGTGCTGGAGCACCCGGACCTGGTCGCCGGGCCCGTGCAGTTGGACGCCACGCCGACCGAGGTGGAGAACATCGACGACGCCGCCCTGGACGTGGCGGTGGTCGAGATCCACGACCGACACGGCGGCGGCGAGCCCCGCCGGGTGGTGTTGACCGCCAGTGAGTTCGACGCGATGGCCACCGACGTGCCGATGGCTCAACTGCTGAAGACGGCCGAGCGGGTCCGGCCGCCCAAGGCCCGCAAGAGCGCCGAGAAGATCGACTACGGCACGCTCGAGCACGCCGGCAAGCCGCACCGTGGTCGGGTCACCGAGGAGGAGGCCCGACTGGTACGCGAGCAGCTCGACGAGGTCAACAAGCGCCTCGCCGACGCGGGCGTGCGCCAGATCGACCCTGCCGACCCGGAGCACGCCCTGCGCTACGGCTTTCCCGACGTCTCCT
>NZ_JBSFBM010000091.1:0-20491 GCF_053592955.1 Micromonospora sp. NPDC002411
ATCGCCGCCGCCCACCTGGCGGCCGCCCTGCCTCGACGGTGGAGACATGTTCAGGCAGTAGCAGCTAAGGCCGCTAAGGTCGGACAGTCCGCAGCAGCTGCGCCTCGGCGCTGCGCGCGTAACCACCGACCAGCGCCCCGGCCTCGGCAAGCTGGGCGCGGGTGAGCAGCACGTCGCGGGCGTGCGGATAGGGTGCCCGGGGCTCGGAGTGCAGGTCGTCGCCGTCGTCCCAGATGGCGACCAGACCGAGGCGGTCCACCGGGGCGAACATCGCCGCCCGGGTGCCGATCACCACCGGCACCTGCCCCCGGCGGGCAGCGAGGAACGCGCGGTAGCGGCGCGCCGGCCCGAGCGCGGCCGTGAGGCTGACGTGCCGTCCCTCCCCGAGGACGGCGGTGAGCGCGGCGTCCAGCCGGTCGAGGTCGCGGGCGTCGGGCACCACGACGACAGCGCCGCGCCCCCCGGCCACGGTGGCGGCCACCGCGTCGGCGTAGCGGGCCGCCCAGTCCTCGCCCGGCAGCGCCGACCAGACCGCGCGGGGAGCCCGCCCGTCGGTGAGCGCCCGCAGCAGCGCGGGACCGGTCGGGTAGTCCCCCCACCCGCGCGGGTCGACCACCGCCTCCTCGGCGACCGCCGTCGGAGCCGGCTGGTCGTCGCGGGGTTCCTTCTCCACCCGGGCGTGCCGGGGCGGCACGGCGAGCCGGAGCACGTCGGCGAGGTTGCCCGCGTACCGGTCGGCGACCGCGCGGGCCAGCCCGGCGATCTCGGGTGCCAGCACCGGTTCCGGCGAAACCACCTTCTCCAGGTACGCGAGGCGGCCGGTGTGCCCGGAGTCGTCGGCGCGGGACAGCAACCACCCGTCGACGAGCTGCCCGGCGAAGCGCACCTTCACCCGGGTGCCGGGCACCGCCACCTCGTCCAGCTCGGCCGGCACCAGGTAGTCGAACGGCCGGTCCAGGTGCGCCAGTCCGACATCCACGCAGACGCGCGCGACCGGCGACCCATCCGCGGGTCGCCGGTCGCTACGCCTGGTGGCGGTCAGGCTCCCGCGGCCGACTTGAGGTCGGCGGCCCGGTCGGTGCTCTCCCAGGTCAGGTCCGGCAACTCGCGGCCGAAGTGGCCGTACGCGGCGGTCTGCTGGTAGATCGGGCGGAGCAGGTTGAGGTCCCGGATGATCGCGGCCGGACGCAGGTCGAACACCTCGGTGACGGCCTTCTCGATCGAGGAGACCGGCACGGTCTCGGTGCCGAACGTCTCGATGAACAGGCTGACCGGGTGCGCCTTGCCGATGGCGTAGGCGACCTGAGCCTCGCACCGCTCGGCCAGGCCGGCGGCGACCACGTTCTTGGCGACCCAGCGCATGGCGTACGCGGCCGACCGGTCCACCTTCGACGGGTCCTTGCCGGAGAACGCGCCACCGCCGTGGCGGGCGTACCCGCCGTAAGTGTCGACGATGATCTTTCGGCCGGTGAGCCCGGCGTCACCCATGGGGCCGCCGATCTCGAACCGCCCGGTCGGGTTGACCAGCAGCCGGTAGCCCTCGGTGTCCAGACCGAGGCTCTCCAGCTCCGGGGCGATGACGTGGTCACGCACGTCCGGGGTGAGCAGCGAGTCCAGGGAGATGTCAGCGGCGTGCTGGCTGGACACGACGACGGTGTTCAGCCGGACCGGGCGCAGCCCCTCGTACTCGATGGTGACCTGGGTCTTGCCGTCCGGGCGCAGGTAGGGGATCGTGCCGTCCTTGCGGACCGCGGCGAGCCGGCGGGCCAGTCGGTGCGCGAGGGCGATCGGCAGCGGCATCAGCTCGGGAGTCTCCGAGCAGGCGAAGCCGAACATCATGCCCTGGTCGCCGGCGCCCTGCGCGTCCAGCGCGCTCTCCGACGCCCCGGTACGCAGCTCGAAGGCGTTGTCCACGCCCTGCGCGATGTCCTCGGACTGCGCGCCGATGGAGACGCTGACCCCGCAGGAGGCCCCGTCGAAGCCCTTCTTCGACGAGTCGTAGCCGATGTCGAGGATGGTCCGACGGACGATCGTCGGGATGTCGGCGTACGCCTTGGTGGTCACCTCGCCGGCGATGTGCACCTGGCCGGTGGTGATCATGGTCTCGACCGCCACCCGGCTGTGCGGATCCTCGGCCAGCAGCGCGTCGAGGATGCCATCGCTGATCTGGTCGGCGATCTTGTCCGGGTGGCCTTCCGTGACCGATTCGGACGTGAAGAGACGGCGTGTCACGGCACTCCTAAGCGTGTGAGGTCGTTCCGCGGCAGTCTAATCACCACTGCGGCTGGTGTCGGGATCGGTCGCGCCCTTTACCACCCGTCAGGAACTGCCGGGTAGCCGCGCCACGACGAGATCCCATACCGCGTCGGCCACGGACTCCTTGGCCTGCTCGGGCAGATGGGCGACCGAGCCGTCCGCGCCGATGACCGTCACCGTGTTGGTGTCGGCGCCGAAGACCAGGTCCGGACCGACCTCGTTGATCACGATGAGGTCGGCCCGTTTCCGGGCGAGTTTCGCCCGGCCGTTGGCTTCGGCGTCGCCGGTCTCGGCGGCGAACACCACGAGCAGTTGCTCCGGTCGCTTGCGCTGGCCGAGCTCCGCCGCGATGTCGGGGTTCGTCACGAGGTCGATGGTGGGCGCGATGCCATCGTCGGACTTCTTGATTTTGCCAGGCGCGTACGTGGCCGGCCGGAAATCGGCCGGAGCCGCCGCCATCACCACCGCGTCGGCCTCGACGGCGGCCTTGACCGTCGCCTCCCGCAACTCGGCAGTGGTGCCGACCCGGATCAGGTCGACGCCGGCGGGGTCGGGTAGAGACACGTTGGCCGCGATCAGTGTGACCTGGGCGCCCCGGGCGACGGCGGCGCGGGCGAACGCGTACCCCTGCTTGCCGGAGGAACGGTTACCCAGGAAGCGGACCGGGTCCAACGGCTCCCGGGTGCCACCCGCGGTGACGACCACCCGGCGGCCGGCCAGGTCGGCGGGGGCGGAGCCGCCCCGGGCCAGCACCTGCCGGGCGACGGCGAAGATCTCCGCCGGGTCGGGCAGCCGCCCCTTGCCGGTGTCGGCGCCGGTGAGCCGGCCGACGGCGGGGTCGAGGACCCGCACACCCCGGGAGCGCAGCGTGGCGACGTTGGCCACGGTGGCCGGGTGCTCCCACATCTCGGTGTGCATGGCCGGGGCGAGCAGCACCGGGCAGCGGGCGGTCAGCAGGGTGTTGGTCAGCAGGTCGTCGGCGAGCCCGTGGGCGGCCTTCGCGAGCAGGTCGGTGGTGGTCGGCGCGACCACCACCAGATCGGCCTGCTTACCGAGGCGGACGTGCGGCACCTCGTGGACGTCGGTCCAGACGTCGTCGGCGACGGGCTGACCGGAGAGCGCCGCCCAGGTCGGCGCCCCGACGAACCGGAGCGCCGACGCGGTCGGCACGACCCGAACCCGGTGGCCGGATTCGGTGAAGAGTCGCAGCAGCTCGCACGCCTTGTAGGCGGCGATGCCGCCGCCGACCCCGAGGACGATCGAGGCGGACATCGGCCAGCGCGGGCTTACGGCTGATCGGTCGGCTCGGCGGTGAGCAGGCCCGAGTTGATCTCGCGCATGGCGATGGAGAGGGGCTTCTCCTGGGGGGTGGTCTCGACGAGCGGGCCGACGTACTCCAGCAGACCCTCACCGAGCTGGCTGTAGTAGGCGTTCACCTGGCGCGCGCGCTTGGCGGCGAAGATGACCAGCGCGTACTTCGACGTCGTCTTCTCGAGGAGCTCGTCGATCGGCGGGTTGGTGATGCCTTCGGGGTTGGCGATGGATCCCACGAATTAACCTCTGCGTCTTTCGAGCCGCGCGAACGCGGTGCTGAGTCTCAACGGCGGCCGACCGTCAGCCACGCACGCGCGACCAGGTCGGATCCGGATAAGAAGAACCGAGTAAGCCTACCAGCTCTTCGACGACCCGCTCGGTGAGGTCGTGCGTCAGCGTGTGCTCGAAGGCCGCCGCCACCTGGGCGTCGGGTCGGTAACCGGGTGGGCTCAGCAGCACCAGCCGGGAGTCCGGCAGGCGCGCGCGCACCAGCGGAGTGCCGGGCAGGTCGAGCGGGAGGAGCACCGGTTGCCCGGCGTCGAGCCGGGCACGCAATGGTGGATACGGGGTGCCCCGGCGGTACGAGCCGATCCGGGACCACTCCAGCAGCTCGCCCGCGACGAGCCGACGGTCGAACTCGGCCGGAGCGAGGAAGACGCGGTCAACCCCGTCGATCTCCGACTCGCGGCGCGGCCGTGTGGTCGCCGGTACGGGCAACCACACGGACGGAGAACGCGCCCGGACGAGCTCGACGACACTCTCCCTGCCGGAACCCGAAGGTCCAGCCAGGACAGTGAGCCGAGCCGCCGGGCGCGCCTCGTCATCCGTGCTCACTGCTTGTTTCTACACGCTGCCAGGTTCAGTTGGCGGCGAACTCTCCAAGCAGTGCCTTGCGCTGCTGCTCGCCGAGGCCACGCAGGCGACGGCTGTCGGCGATCTTGAGCTTCTCCATGATCTGGGTAGCCCGGATCTTGCCGATGCCCGGCATGGCCTGCAGGACGGCCGAAACCTTGAGCTTGCCGACGACGTCGTCGCTCTCGGCGCGCTCAAGGACAGCACCGAGGGTGGTCTTGCCCTGCTTGAGCTGCTCCTTCAGCTGAGCACGGGCCTTGCGGATCTCCGCGGCCTTCTCGAGCGCGGCAGCGCGTTGTTCGGGGGTCAGTGACGGGAGCGGCACCAGTTCTCCTCAGGTCCCTATCGCGGCGGGCGGGGCGCACCGCCGCATCTGTGAAACGTGGTGTCGCTGTGAACCAAGGGGTCCGTGGTTCCCAGCGCGGGGAAAACTAGCGGTCAACGGAGCTTTCGGCAACGTGGGGGGCCCATGATCAACGGAAAGTGACCGACCCATCAGTCAGTCAGAGGGCAGGCAGAACGGCCCGGCAGTCGGCCAACACCCGGTCCGCGGCGGCCCGCAGGGCAGCGACGTCGGGGCCTGCCGAGAGCACCTCCCGGGAGTACGACGGGAGCACCGAGGCGAGGCTCGAACCGAAGACGGTCCGCAGATCGGCTGCCCCGCCACCCTGCGCGCCGAGGCCCGGGGCGAGCAGTGGACCCCCCACGCCGGACAGGTCGTGACCGGTGTCGCCGATGGTCGCACCGACCACCAGACCGAAGCTCCCGAGCGGGGTCGCACCCTTGTTGAGCTGGGAAATCTCGTCGATCACGGTCTGCGCCACGGTGCGGCCGTCGGCCGTACGGGCCTGCTGCACGGCCGCGCCCTCGGGGTTGGAGGTGAGGGCCAGCACGAACACGCCGCCGCCGTGCTCGGCGGCCAGCTCGAACATCGGGGCCAGCGAACCGACGCCGAGGTAGGGGCTCGCGGTGACCGCGTCGACATACAGAGGGCTGGATGGATCAAGGTACGCCGAGGCGTACGCGCTCACCGTCGAGCCGATGTCGCCGCGTTTGACGTCAAGGAGAACGAGCGAGCCAGCATCTCGTAACTGTCGGATAGTTGACTCAAGAATGGCCACGCCGTGGGACCCGAACCGCTCGAAAAAGGCCGACTGAGGCTTGACCACCGCAACCCGGTCACCGAGGGCTTCCACGACGGTCCGGGTGAAGCGGTCAAGACCCTGGACGTCGTCGGCGAGGCCCCAACGGGCCAGCAGACCGGGATGCGGGTCGATGCCCACACAGAGCGGCCCCCGCTCGGCGACCGCCCGGTGCAGCCGGGTTCCGAAGCTCTCCATCCGGTGCTCCCTCTCTCTTCTCGCCCGGGCGGCGACGCGCCTCCCGGGGTGTACCCGTGGGTTCAGCCGGCCGCCACGGCCGCCGCCACGCCGGCAGCGATCCGGGCCAGGTCGGCGTCGTCGGTGACGTACGGCGGCATCGTGTAGACCAGATCCCGGAACGGGCGCAGCCACACCCCCTGCCCGGCGGCGGCGGCGGTGGCCGCGCCGAGGTCGACCTCGTGATCCAACTGGACCACCCCGATCGCGCCGAGCACCCGCACGTCGGCGACGCCCGGCGTACCGCGCAGCGGCTCCAGGCCGGCGCGCAGGCCGGCGCCGACCCTGGCGACCTGCCCCGCCCAGTCCCCGGCCCGCAGCAGACCGATGGAGGCGTTGGCCACCGCGCAGGCCAGGGGGTTGCCCATGAACGTGGGCCCATGCGCCAGCACACCGGCGGCGGAGATGCCCCGGGCGATCTCCGGGGTGCAGAGCGTCGCCGCGAGCGTCAGGTAGCCCCCGGTGAGCGCCTTGCCCACGCACAGCACGTCCGGGGTCACCCCGGCGTGCTCGGCGGCGAACATCGCACCGGTACGGCCGAACCCGGTGGCGATCTCGTCGAAGATCAACAGCACTCCGTGGGCGCGGGTCACCTCGCGCAGCACCCGGAGGTAACCCGGGTGGTGGAAGCGCATCCCGCCGGCGCCCTGGACGACCGGCTCGACGATCACGGCGGCCAGTTCGTGGGCGTACCGCTCGACGGTCTCCACCAGCGCCGCCACGTACGCGTCGTCGGGTGGGTCGTCGAAGCCGCCCGGCGGCACCGGGGCGAACACCTGGCGGGGCAGCACGTCGCCCCAGAGGTGGTGCATCCCGCCCTCCGGGTCGCAGACGCTCATCGGGTGGAACGTGTCACCGTGGTAGCCGCCCCGCCAGGTCGCCAACCGACACCGTTGCGGCTGCCCGACGGCCCGCTGGTACTGCAGGCACATCTTCACCGCCACCTCGACGCTGACCGACCCGGAGTCGGCCAGGAACACGTGCTCCAGGCCCTCCGGCGACAGCTCGACCAGGGTGCGGGCGAGCTGCACGGCGGGCTCGTGGGTGAGCCCGCCGAACATCACGTGGCTCATCCGTCCGAGCTGGTCGGTGACTGCCGCGTCCAGCACCGGGTGCCGGTACCCGTGGATCGCCGCCCACCAGGACGACATCCCGTCCACCAGCTCACGGCCGTCGGCCAGCCGCAGGCGTACGCCCTCGGCGCTGTGCACCACGTATGGCGGGTTCGCCGGCGGCAGTGCCGCGTACGGATGCCAGACATGGTCCCGGTCGACGGCCAGGATCTCCTCGGGGGTCACGCGTACTCCTTTCGGGGCGCGAACCGGCCGGACGGCGGTCGTCCTTCGGCCGGTCGAACCGGTCCATCGCCGCCTTTGCTCTGCACCCACGGACGCGACACCTCAGGGCGCCACGCCTCAGGGCGCGACACCCGGCGGCCGGGTGTCACGCTCCGGCGGGCGGTGGTGCACCGACGGGTGCAGAGCAACCGGGCGGCGGCGGTGATGGTGGTGGCGGTGGTGCACCCATGGGTGCAGAGCAACCGACTGACGGCTGTGGTGCATCCGCGGGTGCAGAGCAAAGGGCCCGTAGCAGGGGTGGTCTCCTTGGCGCGGAGCCGGCTCGGCACCGGGTCGGGCCGGGCCGGCACCACGCCGCGTGCGGTCACCGGCCGGCGACCGGATCCGGTGTCACCGCCGTGGCACTCGCCCGGGCGGCAGCCCGGACCAGGGCCGGGCCCCGGTAGATGAAGCCGGTGTAGAGCTGCACCAGGGAGGCTCCGGCGTCGAACATCCGAGTGGCGTCGTCCGGGTCGAGCACCCCACCGACGCCGATGATGGGCAGCCGACCACCGGTCTCGCGATGTACGAAGGCCACCACCTCCCGGGCGCGGCCGGTCAACGGCCGACCGGAGAGACCACCGGCCTGCTCGCCGCGCTCGGCGTCCACGGCGGCGAGCCCGTCGCGGGACAGCGTGGTGTTGGTGGCGATCACCCCGGCGGCGCCCCGAGCCAGGCAGACCTCCAGCAGTTCGGCGATCGCCGCCTCGGTCAGATCAGGGGCGATCTTGACCAGCACCGGCTTCTCCCCCACCAACGCGCCGAGCAGCGCGTCCAGGTGGGAGCGGTCCTGCAGAGAGCGCAGGCCCGGAGTGTTTGGTGAGGACACGTTCACCGCGAAGTAGTCACCGTGCCCGCGCAGCGCCCGGTACGAGGCGAGGTAGTCCTCGACCGCCTCGTCGAGCGGGGTCACCTTGGACTTGCCCAGCGAGATGCCCAACGGCACCCCGAGCGGGCGCGGCAGCGCCGCCAGCCGGGCGGCCAACGCGGCGGCGCCGGCGTTGTTGAAGCCCATCCGGTTGACCACCGCCTCGCTGGCCGGCAGGCGGAACAGCCGTGGTCGCGGGTTGCCCGGCTGTGCGTGCGCGGTGACAGTGCCGACCTCGACGAAACCGAAGCCCAGCGCCGGCCAAGCCGGCAACGCCGCGCCGTCCTTGTCCATGCCGGCGGCCAACCCGACCGGGTTGGGGAACCGCACGCCGAACACCGTGCGCGGCGCGTCGACCGCGTACCGGGCCCGCAGCGCGGCCAGGGCGGCCGGGCGCCGCGACACGGCGGCCAACCGCCGCAGGGTCCACTCGTGCGCCGCCTCGGCGTCCCCACCCCTGAGCCGGAACAACCCGGGTCGTACGACCCGCTCGAACACTGTCACTGGGCCGCCCGCAGGGTGGCGTGCAGGTCCTGCAGCGGGCGTACCCGCATGTCGCCCCGGATCCGCGCCTCGATGCCCATCACGGCCGCGGCGGCCCCGGGCACTGTGGTGATGCAGGGGATGTCCGCCGTGACGGCCGCGCTGCGGATCTCGTAGCCGTCGGAGCGGGCGCTGGCGCCCGA
Organism: Micromonospora sp. NPDC002411; assembly: GCF_053592955.1. Lineage (NCBI taxonomy): Bacteria > Bacillati > Actinomycetota > Actinomycetes > Micromonosporales > Micromonosporaceae > Micromonospora > Micromonospora sp. NPDC002411. The sequence continues at coordinate 8,693 of NZ_JBSFBM010000091.1, forward strand.
ACCCTGTGGCGTGTTGATCACCAGCGCCACGTGGCCGCCCCCGATCAGCGACACCGCGTCGTCGCCCTCGCCCGCCTGGTAGTGCTTGCGGATCTGCTCGCAGGCGATGCCGTGCCTGCGCAGCACCTCGGCCGTGCCGGTGGTCGCGACGATCTCGAAGCCCAGATCGGCCAGTCGCTTGATCGGGAAGATCATGCCGCGCTTGTCCCGGTTGGCCACCGACACGAAGATCTTCCCGCCGGTCGGCAGCGACCCGTACGCGGCCGACTGGCTCTTGGCGAACGCGTGCCCGAAGTTGGTGTCGATGCCCATCACCTCGCCCGTCGACTTCATCTCCGGGCCGAGCAGCGAATCGATCCCCTTGCCGGAGCGGGTCCGGAAACGCTTGAACGGCAGCACCGCCTCCTTGACCGCGACCGGCGCGTCGGCGGGCATCGTGCCCCCGTCACCGGTCGCCGGCAGCAGACCCTCGGCGCGCAGCTCGGCGATGCTCGCGCCGAGCGCGATCCGCGCCGCCGCCTTGGCCAGCGGCACCGCCGTCGCCTTGGAGACGAACGGAACGGTCCGCGACGCCCGCGGGTTGGCCTCCAGGACATAGAGCACGTCGTCCTTGAGCGCGTACTGCACGTTGAGCAGGCCACGGACGCCGACGCCACGCGCGATGGCCTCGGTGTAGCGGCGGACCTCGGCCAGGTGCGAGCCCGCGAGGGTGATCGGCGGCAACGCGCAGGACGAGTCGCCGGAGTGGATGCCGGCCTCCTCGATGTGCTCCATCACGCCGCCGATGTAGACCTCGCCGTCGGCGTCGCAGAGCGCGTCCACGTCGATCTCGATGGCGTCGTCGAGGAACCGGTCCACCAGCACCGGGTGGTCCGGGGAGATGTCGGTGGCCCTGCCGATGTAGTCGCGCAGCGTCGGGTCGTCGTAGACGATCTCCATGCCCCGCCCGCCCAGCACGTACGACGGCCGGACCAGCACCGGGTAGCCGATCTCGTCGGCGATCGTCTTGGCCTCGTCGTACGAGGTGGCCATGCCGTGCGCGGGCGCACGCAGCCCGGCCCGGGCCAGCACCGCGCCGAACGCGCCGCGCTCCTCGGCCAGGTGGATCGACTCCGGGGAGGTGCCGACGATCGGCACACCGGCGTCCTTGAGCCGCTGCGCCAGCCCCAGCGGGGTCTGACCACCGAGCTGCACGACCACCCCGACCACGCCCGGCCCGCCGGCAGCCCGGCCGGACGAGTCCTCGGCGTGCCAGACCTCCAGGACGTCCTCGAACGTCAGCGGCTCGAAGTAGAGCCGGTCGGCGGTGTCGTAGTCGGTGGAGACGGTCTCCGGGTTGCAGTTGACCATGACGGTCTCAAAACCGGTGCCTGCGGCACCGGAACCGGACGCAGCGGCTGCACCGATCGGCGCGCTTCGCAGCGCTTGTACCGCGTGCACGCAGGAGTAGTCGAACTCGATGCCCTGACCGATCCGGTTCGGGCCGGAGCCCAGGATCAGCACCTTCGGCCGGTTCGACGGCACGACCTCGGTCTCCAGGTCGTACGTCGAGTAGTGGTACGGAGTCGTCGCCTCGAACTCGGCCGCGCAGGTGTCCACCGTCTTGTAGACCGGACGCACGTCGAGGCGGTGCCGCAGGGTGCGTACGCCGTCCTCGGCGGCCAACTCCGGGCGCAGCGCGGCGAGCTGACGGTCGGACAGGCCGGCCCGCTTGGCCTGGCGCAGCAGGTCGGCGTCGAGCACCGGAGCGTCCACGATCTCCGCGCGCAGCTCGATCAGCGCGGCGATCTGGTCGAGGAACCACGGGTCGATCCCGCCGGAGGCTTCGGCGACCTCGGCGATCGACGCGCCGAGGCGCAGCGCCCGCTCCACCGTGTACAGCCGGCCGTCGTGCGGGATCCGCAACGCGGCGAGGGTGTCCGCGAGGGTGACGCCCTCCGGGTCGGGCTGCGTCCAGAAACCGGCCGACTTGGTTTCCATCGAGCGCATGGCCTTGTTCAACGCCTCGGTGAAGTTACGCCCGAGGCTCATCGCCTCGCCCACCGACTTCATCGTGGTGGTCAGCTCCGGGTCCGCGCCGGGGAACTTCTCGAACGCGAACCGGGGGATCTTCACCACCACGTAGTCCAGGGTCGGCTCGAAGGCCGCCGGGGTCTTCAGGGTGATGTCGTTGGGGATCTCGTCGAGGGTGTAACCGATGGCCAGCTTCGCGGCGATCTTCGCGATCGGGAAGCCGGTCGCCTTGGAGGCCAGCGCCGAGGAACGGGACACCCGGGGGTTCATCTCGATCACGACGATCCGGCCGTCGACCGGGTTGACCGCGAACTGGATGTTGCAGCCACCGGTGTCCACCCCGACCTCGCGGAGCACGGCGATGCCCAGGTCACGCAGGCGCTGGTACTCCCGGTCGGTGAGCGTCATGGCCGGGGCCACTGTGACGCTGTCGCCGGTGTGCACGCCCATCGGGTCGACGTTCTCGATCGAGCAGACCACCACCACGTTGTCGTGCCGGTCGCGCATCAGCTCGAGCTCGTACTCCTTCCAACCGAGCACGCTCTCCTCGATGAGCACCTCGTGCACCGGGCTGGCGGCGAGACCATCGCCGGCGATGCGGGCCAGGTCCTCCGAGGTGTGCGCCATGCCGGAACCCAGGCCACCCATGGTGAACGACGGCCGGATCACCACCGGCAGGCCCAGCTCGGCGACTGTCGCCTCGACCTCCTCCATCGAGTGGCAGACCCGGGAGCGGGGCACCAGCCCGTTCGGGTCCTCGACACCCAGGCGTACGCCGGCCTTCGCCACGATCTCCTTGAACAGCTGCCGGTCCTCGCCGCGGTTGATGGCGTCGATGTTCGCGCCGATCAACTCCACGCCGTACTTCTCCAGGATGCCGCCCTCGTGCAGGGCGACCGCCGTGTTCAGCGCGGTCTGCCCGCCGAGGGTCGCCAGGATCGCGTCCGGGCGTTCCTTGGCGATGACCAGCTCCACGAACTCCGGGGTGATCGGCTCGACGTAGGTCGCGTCGGCGAACTCCGGGTCCGTCATGATCGTGGCCGGGTTGGAGTTGACCAGGCTGACCCGGATCCCCTCACTGCGCAGCACCCGACAGGCCTGGGTGCCGGAGTAGTCGAACTCGCAGGCCTGCCCGATGACGATCGGCCCCGAGCCGATCACCAGGATGTGCTTGAGATCGGTCCGCTTAGGCATTGCTGCGCCCCTTGCTGTGGGTCTTGCCTTCGATCAGTTCCGCGAAACGGTCGAAGAGGTAGTCAGCGTCGTGCGGGCCGGCCGCCGCCTCCGGGTGGTACTGGACCGTGAACGCGGGTACGTCCACCGCCCGCAGCCCCTCGACCACGTTGTCGTTGAGGCAGACGTGCGACACCCGCACGCCACCGAAGTCCGTGTCGATCACCTGGTCGGGAACCACCGCGCCGGCGCCCGCACCGGGCACCTCGACCGCGAAGCCGTGGTTGTGGCTGGTCACCTCGACCTTGCCGGTGGCCCGGTCGAGCACCGGCTGGTTGATCCCGCGGTGGCCGTAGCCCAGCTTGTAGGTGCCGAAGCCGAGCGCCCGCCCGAGGATCTGACTGCCGAAGCAGATGCCGAACAGCGGCACCTCCCGCCGCAGCGCCTCCCGGGCCAGCGCCACCGGGCCGTCGGCAGTGGCCGGGTCGCCGGGGCCGGGCGACAGGAAGATCGCGTCGGCGCCGGTGGCCAGGAGCTGCTCGATCGTCGACGAGGCCGGCAGCACGTGGGTGGTCACCCCACGCGTGGCGAGCCGACGGGGCACGTTGCGCTTGATGCCGAGATCCAGCGCCGCCACGGTGAACCGGTGCTCGCCGAGGGCCTCGACGACGTACGGCTCGGCGGTGGTCACCTCGGCGGACAGGTCCGCGCCGGTCATCTGCGGTGCCTGCCGGACCCGGGCCAGCAGGCTCTGCGGGTCCTTCTCGACGCTGGAGATGCCCACCCGCATGGCGCCCCGCTCCCGCAGGTGCCGGGTCAACGCCCGGGTGTCCACCCCGCTGATGCCCACCACACCCTCGGTGGCGAGCCGGTCCTCGAGGCCGCCGGTGGCCCGCCAGTTCGAGCCGATCCGGGCCGGGTCGCGCACGACGTAACCGGCCACCCAGATCCGGCCGGACTCGTCGTCCTCGCCGTTGACGCCGGTGTTGCCGATGTGCGGCGCGGTCTGCACCACCACCTGCCGGTGGTACGACGGGTCGGTGAGCGTCTCCTGGTAGCCGGTCATGCCGGTGTTGAAGACCGCCTCGCCGAAGGTCTCCCCGACGCTGCCGTACGCCTCGCCGGGGAACGTGCGCCCGTCCTCGAGTACGAGGATCGCGGGCCTGCGCTTGGCCATTACTTGACTGCCTTTCCGTCCAGGACCGTCGGCTCGCCGCGCAGGAAGGTCGCCACGATGCGACCCGGCAACGTCATGCGGGCGTACGGGGTGTTGCGACTGCGACTGGCCAGCTCCGCCGGTTCGATGGTGCGGCGGGCGGCCGGGTCGACCACTGTCAGGTTGGCCGGCACGCCGGGTGCCGGGTCGACGCCGTGCCCGGTCAACCCCGCGATCCGGGCGGGGGTACGCGACATCCGCTCGGCGATCAGGTCCCACTCGGGGCCGAGCACGTCGAGCGCGATGGACAGGGCCGTCTCCAGACCGAGCATCCCCGGCCGGGCGTACGCCCACTCGCACTCCTTGTCCTCCACGGCGTGCGGGGCGTGGTCGGTGGCGATGATGTCGATCACCCCGTCGGCGAGCGCGGCGCGCAACGCGGCGATGTCCGCGGCCGTCCGCAGCGGCGGGTTGACCTTGAAGACCGGGTCGTAGGTCTCGGCGCGCTCGTCGGTGAGCAGCAGGTGGTGCGGGGTTACCTCGGCGGTGACGCGTACCCCGCGTGACTTTGCCTGGCGCAGCACCTCGACGCTGCCGGCGGTGGAGACGTGGCAGACGTGCAGTCGGCTGCCGACGTGTTCGGCGAGCAGCACGTCGCGGGCGATGATCGCCTCCTCGGCGACCGCCGGCCAGCCGATCAGCCCGAGCCGGGTGGAGACCTCACCCTCGTGCATCTGGGCGCCCTCGGTGAGCCGGGGCTCCTCGGCGTGCTGGGCGATGATCCCGTCGAACGCCTTGACGTACTCCAGGGCGCGACGCATCAGCTTCGGGTCGGCGACGCAGTGCCCGTCGTCGGAGAAGATCCGCACCCGGGCCGCGGAATCGGCCATCGCGCCCAGCTCGGCCAGGCGCTCGCCGGCCAGCCCGACGGTGACCGCGCCGATCGGTTGCACGTCGACCAGGCCGGCCTCCCGGCCGAGCCGCCAGACCTGCTCGACCACACCGGCGGTGTCCGCCACCGGGGAGGTGTTGGCCATGGCGCAGACCGCCGTGTAGCCGCCGAGTGCGGCGGCGCGGGATCCGGACTCGACGGTCTCGGCGTCCTCCCGACCGGGTTCGCGCAGGTGGGTGTGCAGGTCGACCAGGCCGGGCAGGGCGACCAGCCCGGTGCCGTCGACGACTGTGGCGTCCGGCGCGGACAGGCCGTCGGCGACCTCGGCGACCACGCCGTCGCGGATCAGCAGGTCGGTCGGCGGGCCACCGACGACGCTCACGTTGGTGATCAGGTACGCGCTCACCGGTTGTTCCCTCCGAGCAGCAGGTAAAGGACAGCCATCCGCACGGAGACCCCGTTGGTGACCTGTTCGACGATCGTGGAGCGGGGTGAGTCGGCGACCTCGGCGGTGATCTCCATCCCCCGGTTCATCGGGCCGGGGTGCATGACGATCGCGTGCTCGGGCAGCCGGCGCATCCGGGGGCCGTCCAGCCCGTAGCGGCGGGCGTACTCGCGCGCGGAGGGGAAGTAGGAGTCGTTCATCCGTTCCCGCTGCACCCGCAGCATCATCACCACGTCCACGTTGGGCAGCACGGAGTCGAGGTCGTAGGAGACGTCGGTACCGGGGGCGAGGGCTCCGGCGATGTCGACCGGGATGAGTGTCGGCGGGCCGACCAGGGTGACCTTGGCGCCGAGGGTGGAGAGCAGCAGCACGTTGGAGCGGGCGACGCGGGAGTGCAGGACGTCCCCGACCACGGCGACCGACAGGCCGGCCAGCCGGCCCAGCCGGGCCCGCATGGTGTACGCGTCCAGCAGCGCCTGGGTGGGGTGCTCGTGGGTGCCGTCGCCGGCGTTGACGACCGAACCGTCGACCCAGTTGGCCAGTCGGTGCGGAGCGCCGGAGGCGGGGTGCCGGACGACGACGGCGTCGGCGCCCATGGCCTGCAGGGTCAACGCGGTGTCCTTCAGGCTCTCGCCCTTGGTGACGCTGGACCCCTTCGCGGAAAAGTTGATCACGTCGGCGCTGAGGCGCTTCGCCGCCGCCTCGAACGAGATCCGGGTACGGGTGGAGTCCTCGTAGAAGAGGTTCACCACGGTCCGGCCGCGCAGCGCGGGCAGCTTCTTGATCTCCCGGCCGGCGACGGTGGCCATCTCGGCGGCGGTGTCCAGGATCTCGGTGGCGGTGGCGGCGTCCAGGTCCGCGCCGGAGAGCAGATGCTTGATCACTCTGCTGGCCTTTCGTTCGCGACTGCGGGGCTCCGCTGCGCTGCACTCCTCGCGCTCACTGGGCTGGTCCCCCGTAGAGCTTGACCTCGTCCACGCCGTCGATCTCGGCGAGCGTCACCTTCACGCTCTCGGCGAGCGAGGTCGGGATGTTCTTGCCGACGTAGTCGGCGCGGATCGGCAGCTCCCGGTGACCGCGATCGACCAGGACGGCGAGCTGGACGGAGGCCGGGCGGCCGACGTCGTTGAGCGCGTCGAGCGCGGCCCGGACGGTACGGCCGGAGAACAGCACGTCGTCGACGAGGATGACCCGCTTACCGTCGATGCCGCTGGACGGCAACTCGGTCGGGCCGACCGCGCGGGTGGCGTGCCGGCGCAGGTCGTCGCGGTAGAGGGTGATGTCGAGCACACCGACGGGTACGGCGACGTCCTCGAAGGTGCTGATCCGGTCGGCGAGCCGCCGCGCCAGAGGGGTACCTCTCGTGGGAATCCCAAGAAGCACCGTGTTGGCGGCACCCTGGGTCTTCTCCAGGATCTGGTGGGCGATGCGGTCGACCACGCGTTGCACGTCGGCGCTGGCGAGGATCACCTTCACCGAGGGTTGTCGCGGTGGTGACGAGCGGGCAGCCGGTGGGTATGCCACGGCGGACCTCCTTCCCCGCCTCACGGGACGGGTCGTTAAAGGATGTCGGGCACCTCCGGCCGGACCGCGGGAGCGGACCTGGGCCGGGGCTTCACGCCACGTTACCAGTGGTCACCGGGCCGATGGACGGCGGCCGCTGACCACCGGGTCAGGACCACGAAAAGGGGATAACTTCCCGGACGCTCCCCAACGGTAGGGTCACGACCACTTGACCAGGTGTCCCATTCCCCGTACCGTCACGCTCCGTAGCGATCGACGGGAGAACCCCGAGCAGCACTGGGAGTGTCCGAATGCCCTCTGAATACGCCAAGTCGCTGGGCGCCCGCCTGCGCTCCATCCGCCAGCAGCAGGGTCTCTCCCTGCAGGGTGTGGAGGAAAAGTCGAACGGGCGGTGGAAGGCCGTGGTGGTCGGCTCGTACGAGCGCGGCGACCGGGCCGTGACGGTGTCCCGCCTGGCCGAGTTGGCCGAGTTCTACCGTGTCCCCGTCTCGGAGTTGCTGCCTGACGGCAGCGGCGTCCGGCACGAGCCCACCAGCAAGATCGTCCTGGACCTGGAGCGGCTCTACGACGAGGCCTCCGAGGACCTGGCCTACGTCGCGCGCTACGCCCGCGCCATCCAGCAGCAGCGTGGTGACTACAACGGCCGGGTGCTCTCGATCCGCGCCGACGACCTGCGGGCACTCGCGATCGTGTACGACGCCTCACCGTCGGGCCTGATCGAGCGGCTCACCGAGCACGGCGTGCTGGTGGCCGACCCCCGGGCGTTCTTCGCCTCCTGAGCGACAGCTCCACCCGAAAGGGCCCGTGCCATCCGGCACGGGCCCTTTTCGATCGTGATGCCGCTTCGATCAGCGGGTGGCGTACTCGGCGATCCGGCCGAGCACCCCGTTGAGGAAGCGCGGCGAATCGTCGGTGGACATCTGCCGGGCCAGTTCCACGGCCTCGCTGATCGCCACCGCGTCGTCGATCTCGTCGACGTAGAGCAACTCGTAGACGGCGATCCGAGCCAGATTCCGGTCGACGACCGGCATCCGGTCCAGCGTCCAACCCTCGGCGTAGCTGGCGATCAGCTCGTCGATCCGGTTGAGGTGTTCGGCGACACCCTCGACCAGGCCCACCGCGTAACCCAGGTGCTCCGGTCGGGGCTGCTCGATCCGCTGCACGTACCCGGCGAGCACCTCCACCGGAGGCTTGTCCCGCAGGTCGGCCTCGTAGAGGACATCCAGCGCCCGCTTGCGCGCCTTGCGGCGCGCCGGCATCTGCTGCTTGGAACCCTCAGCCATCAGGCGCGGCCGAGGTAACGGCCGTCGCGGGTGTCGACCTTGATCTTCTCGCCGGTGGTGATGAACAGCGGCACCTGCACGGTGGCGCCGGTCTCCACGGTCGCCGGCTTGTTGCCACCGGTGGAACGGTCGCCCTGCAGGCCCGGCTCGGTGTAGGTGACCTCCAGCACGACGCTGGTGGGCAGCTCGATGTAGAGCGGCACACCCTCGTGCTGGGCGACGGTCGCCTCCGCCTCGGGCAGCAGGTAGTTGGCTGCCTCGCCGACGGTGCCACCGGGCACGGTGATCTGGTCGAAGGTCTCCAGATCCATGAAGACGAAGTCCTCGCCGTCGGCGTACAGGTACTGCATCGTGCGCTTGTCAACGGTCGCGGTCTCGACCTTGGTGCCCGCGTTGAAGGTCTTGTCGACCACCTTCCCGGACAGCACGTTCTTCAGCGTGGTGCGCACGAAGGCACCACCCTTACCGGGCTTGACGTGCTGGAACTCGACGACGGCCCAGAGCTCGCCGTCCAGGTTGAGTACCAGGCCGTTTTTGAGGTCGTTGGTGGAGGCCATTTCCTGCCTTGATCATCAATTGGCGGACAGACCTTACGAGTCTACTAGCTGCGCCGAGACTCGCTGACCGCCCTACTTCGGCGCGGACCATCCCTTGGGCATCGACACCCACGCAGGTAACGCAGAGCAACTTTCCAGGGAGGCACCCCTCCCCTGGTCGATCCCCTTTGCTTTGCATGCCTATATGCGACAGTCACGCACCGTACCGGCAGGCTGTCGCACCTGCGGCAACGCAGCTCACATATTCGCAGCTCACCGCCCTGTCGCATCCGCAGGTGCAGAGCAAAGGGAGCGAGCAGGCAGGTGCCCTAGCGCCGGGCGGGGGACGCGGAGTGACGCTCGCCGACGAGAGTCGGCGATCACAATGGGTGACATTTCACAGACCGGCGCGAAAGGCGGTGAAAGGTCGGGTGCGGCGGGCGGGAAGCCGCCGGTCAGGCGGCTCGGGCGGCCAGGTGGTGCAGTGCGAGGCGATAACCGTCGATGCCGAGGCCGCAGATCACCCCGGTCGCCACCGCGGACACCACCGAATGGTGCCGGAACTCCTCGCGGGCGTGGATGTTGGAGAGGTGCACCTCCACCAACGGCCCCCGCAGCATGGCGCAGGCGTCCCGCACAGCGTACGAGTAGTGCGACCAGGCGGCCGGGTTGAGCACCACAGCGGCGCCCTCGTCGGCTGCCCCGTGCAGCCAGCCGAGCAGCTCGTGCTCGGCGTCGGTCTGCCGGACCGTCACGTCCAGCCCCAGCTCCCGACCGGTGGCCTCGCAGAGCGCGACCAGGTCGGCGTAGGTGGTCGCGCCGTACACCTCGGGCTCGCGGGTGCCCAGCCGGCCCAGGTTCGGCCCGTTCAGGACGTAGACCTTCACGGGTTGGAAACCTCCTGGTAGGCGGCCTCCAGCAGCGCGTCGTCCGGGCCCTCCAACATCGCCGGGCGGGCCAGCCCGTCGAGCACCACGAACCGCAGCCGGCTGCCCCGGGCCTTCTTGTCCACCCGCATGGTCGCCAGCAGGCGCGGCCACGCGTCAGCCGGGTAGCTCACCGGCAGACCGAGCGCGGTCAGGGTGACCCGGTGCCGGTCGGCGGTCGGGGCGTCCAGCCGGCCGGCGAGGCGCGCCAGCGCAGCGGCGTACACCAGGCCGACAGCGACGGCGTGGCCGTGCCGCCACCGGTAGCCCTCGTTCTGCTCGATCGCGTGGGCGAGGGTGTGACCGTAGTTGAGCACCTCCCGCAACCCCGACTCGCGCAGGTCACCAGCGACCACGTCGGCCTTGACCCGGATCGCCCGCTCGATCAGCTCCCGCGTCGCCGGCCCACGCACGTCGGTGGCAGCCGCCGGATCGCGCTCGACCAGGTCGAGGATCACCGGGTCGGCGATGAAGCCGCACTTGACCACCTCGGCGAGCCCGGCCGCGACGTCGACAGCGGGCAGGCTGTCCAGGGTCGCCAGGTCGGCGAGGACCCCGACCGGCGGGTGGAACGAGCCCACCAGGTTCTTGCCGGCGGCCGTGTTGATGCCCGTCTTGCCGCCGACGGCGGCGTCGACCATGCCCAGCAGCGAGGTCGTCACCGGAACCCAGCGCACCCCGCGCAACCAGCAGGCCGCGACGAAGCCGGCCAGGTCGGTCACCGCACCGCCGCCCACCCCGACCACCGCGTCGGTGCGGGTGAACCCGGCCTCCCCGAGCCGGTCCCAACAGGCAGCGGCGACGTCGATCTGCTTGCCCGACTCGGCGTCGGGCACCTCGATCGGCAGCGGCTCGATGCCGGCGGCGCGCAGCCGCTCGCCAACCGCGTCCGCGAGGGCCTTGAGCGGGGGCGCGTGCAGCACCGCCGCCCGACTCGCCCCGGGCAGCAGGCCGGGCAGCGCGCCCAGCAGGTCACGCCCCACCAACACGTCGTACGGCCGCTCGCCGCCGACCGGAATCCGGGTCACCTCGTCCATCGCCGGCAGCCTAGTCCAGCGGGCGGCGCGGCGACGGTGTCTGTCCACCTGCTGGCCGGGCGGCCCACTCCGCCAGTCGGCGGGCGTGCTCGGCCACGGCGGTGCGCAGGGCCTCCGGCTGTCGCACGGTGAAGGGGCAGCCCAGACCGGAGAGCAGCGCGGCCATACCGGGCAGGCTCTCCGCCCGAGCCCGCAGCAGCACCCCGTCGGTGGTGGCGGTCAACTCGGCCACGCTGGGCGGGATGCGGCGACGGGCGGCGACCAGGTCGGTCTCGAGTAACACCTCCACCTCGTGCTGGTACGGCACACCAGCGAGGGACCGCGTCACCCAGGCGACCGCCTCGAAGCCGTCCGGCACGGTGAACGTCGCCTCGCCCGGCGTGACGGCGCCGATGCGGTCCAGCCGGAACGTGCGGACCTCCCCCCGCCGGTGGTCGTGGCCGGTGACATACCAACGGCCGGCGTGGAAGACCAGCCCGTACGGGTCGAGTTCCCGGTGCGAGCGCTCGCCCCGCCAGGAGCGGTAGTCCAGTGCCACCCGTTGCCGGTGTCGGGCCGCCGAGGCGAGCGTGAGCAGGGTGCCCGACGCCGGCCCGCGCTCCTGCTCCGGTCGACGCAGGGTGAAGCCCAGGTGCTCCTGCACGGCGGCGAGCCGGTCGGCGAGCGCCGCCGGCAGCACCCGGCGGATCTTCGCCAGGGCGGTGGCGGTGGCCGGCATCACCTCGCAGCAGCACGACGATCGCCTCCACGCCCTTGCGGCGCAGCTCACGGGCGTACCGGTTGGCGGTGTCGGCCTCGTCGGCGAAGGTGAGGC
>NZ_JBSFBM010000092.1:0-20418 GCF_053592955.1 Micromonospora sp. NPDC002411
GCCGTGGCCACCAGGCAGAACGGCGAGGCGGCGAGCCATTCGCGGTCCCGCTCGTGCAGGCGGACGCGTTCCTTGTTGGCGGCCCGTGCGTTCGGCCACCCGGCTCCGGGCGGTCAGGCTTGATCCCTGCGCCGGGCGGGCTTCCCCGAAAACCTGACGTGGTTCGGGCCGCGTTCGACGTTGCGGGTCAGGTGCTGACCGGTTCCGGAGAGGGTTCGCTTTTCGTAGGTAGGCGCCAGCGGTCCAGCCAGGGGGCGTCCGGTGCGCCGTCGAGCACGCCGCCGTCGGGGTCGTCCGGGTAGTTCGCCCGCACCACGTCCCGCTCGGGGTGCAGGATCTCCTTGACGACCAGCACGCAGAGCACCACCACGGTGGCCAGCCGGAGCGTCGAGGCCAGCACGAACACCCCCTCCGGGAAGACCGGGCGACTGGTCGCTGCCCCGAGCAGTTCCCCGTAGAAGGCGACGAAGTAGCAGACCTCGGCGATCTGCCAGGCCAGGAAGGCCCCCCACTTCGGACGGGCGAGCACCACCAGCGGCAGCAGCCACAGCACGAACTGCTGGGACCAGACCTTGCTGAAGATGAGGAACGCCGCGACCACCAGGAACGCAAGCTGCGCCAGCCGCGGTCGGCGCGGCGCGCGCAGCGCCAGCACGGCGACACCGAGGCAGGCCAGCCCGAACAGCGCGTACGAGACGGTGTTGAGCGTGGGGATGTTGGCGTTCAGCCACTCGAACGGGCCGAGCTGAGCCGGGTCGTTGCCGACCTTGCCGTCCAGGTACCGCCCGATGTACCAGAGCGTTCCCCAGTCGATGGGCCGGGTGGTGTTCAACTCGAAGAAACGGTCCCAGTTCTCCGGGTACGCGCGGGCGGCCGGCAGGTTCACCAGCACCACGGCGGCGATCGCCGTACCTGTGGCGACGAGCGCGGCGCGGATCCGGTCGGCGCGCAGCGCCAGAACGAGGATCGGCCCGAGGAGGAACAGCGGCCACAGTTTCGCCGCGCCGGCGAGCCCGAGCAGCACCCCTGCCACCGCTGGCCGTTTCCGGGCCCAGGCCAGCAGGCCGAAGGCGGCCAGCCCGATGGCGAGCAGGTCCCAGTTGACGGTGGCGGTGAGCACCAGTGCCGGGGCGAGCGCGAACAACGCGGCGTCCCAGGGTCGTCGGCGACGAAGGGCCAGGATCACCGCCACTGTGGCCACCGCGAGTGCGCCCAACACCAGAGCGTTGAGGTTGTAGAACCACTGGCCCTGGTTGATGCTCGGGTCGCCGTCACCGACGGCGTGCACGGGCAGGCCCAGCGCCCCCATGAAGTAGCCGGTCAGCACCGGGTACTCGACCGGGTGGTCGCGGTAGGGAACCTTGCCCTCGTTGAGCCCTTCGGCGTAGTAGAGGGCCAGGACGTCGGTGTAGCAGAAGCGCGTGTACTGGACGTTGTTCTGCCACGCGCCGTCCTGACAGGGCGACTTCTGCACCCAGTGCAGCGCGAGCGTGAGGCATGTCAGCGCCAGCACGATCCGGACGGCGGTCCAGAAACGACGTTCCTGGCCGGCCGGTCGGTCCAGCGCTGTCGCGTGGTCGCCCAACGGCCCGCCGATCGCGCTGGACAAGCCGCGGACGAATCCGTCGGAGCGCGACGGGTGGTCGGTGGTACCGGCGTCGTCGATGCCGGGCGTCGACTGGGTGCTCATGAAGAGGCATCCTGCCGTACAACGGGGGTGCCCGTCCCGTCCCAACGCGGAGATCCCGGGTACGAAAACACCGCCGCCGGCCGGGACTTGTCGTCCGGCCGGCGGCGGTGTGCAGAGGGTACGGGTCAGTCCCGGTTCGGTGGTAGGCCGGGCAGCACTCCACCGCCGCCGCCACCGCCCCCGGGTCCACCAGGATTACCACCTGGGTTACCGCCGGGGTTGCCTCCCGGATTGCCGCCGGGGTTGCCTCCCGGGGTACCGCCGCGCGGGCAGAACGGATCGGTGAGCGGGTCACACGGCGGCCCGCCCGGGACCGTCGGCGGCGGTGGCGGTGGCGCCTCCTTGCCGTTGCCCTTGGTGACGTCACCCTCGCCGGTGACGCTGGGCAGGGGGATCTCCTCCTGGCCCCTCAGGGCGGTGTTCATGAATTTTTCCCAGATCGGGCCGGGAAGCGTCGAACCACCGATGTCCTTGCCGTTGGCGAGCCGGATCTCCGGCTTCTTCGGGTCCCGACTGCCCACCCACACCGCAGTGGCGTTCTGCGGGGTGTAGCCGACCGTCCAGGCGTGCGAGTTGTCGTCCTTGTCGTACTCCCAGGTGCCGGTCTTGGCGGCGGACTGGCGACCGCTCTCCAGCGAGAGGTTGTTCGACCCGGCCCCGGGGATCTGCTTCAGGACGCCGGTGACCTCGTCGGTGATCTTCTTGGGGATCCGCTGCTCAGGCTTGATGCGCTCGCTGCCGACCACCTTCCACTTACCGGAGTCCTTCTCCTGCTGCTCGACCTTCAGCACGAAGTGGGCCTTGATGTACTTGCCGTCGTTGGCAAACGTGGCCATCGCGTTGGCGTGGTCGAACACGGTGATCGGGTACTTGCCGAAGGCGGTGTAGTTGTCGAACGGGGTGGGGCCCTTCTTCGACAGGTCGAAGGCCTGCGGCGGGTCGACGCCCCACATGGTGGTGACGCCGGCCTTGCGGGCCATGTCGACCACCTTGCCGGCGCCGATCGTGTCGGCGACCCAGTAGAACGGCACGTTGTACGACTGGACCGTCGACTCTTCGAGGGTGCACCACTTGCCGCACTTGAGGTTGGTGCGGCCGGCGTTACCGATCGCGACCGAGGAGCCCTCCGGCTTGTACGGCGTGGGATCCCAGTGCGACTTGACCGAGATGCCGGCCTCGATGGCCGCTGCCAGGGTGTACACCTTCATCGACGAGCCCGGCTGGTGTCCGCCGGTCAGGTCACCGTTCTTGTCGATGTTCTTGCCGGCGTAGTCGAAGTCGGCACCGCTGTCACCGCCGTAGTAGGCGAGCACCCGACCCTTCTTCGGGTCGATCGACACCATTGCCGCCATCAGGTTCTTCGGCTGGTCGTTGAGCTCGGAGCCCTTCTTCGACTGCATCGCGGTGTTCTCCGCGGCGGTCTGCAGCTTCGGGTCGATGGTGGTGGTGATCCGGTAGCCGCCGTCGCGCAGCGCGTCCACGCAGCTCGTCTTGCCCTCCGCGCCGGAGTCGGAGCAAAGGCCCATCGCGTCCATCTCCTGGCGGACGTAGTTGATGACGTTGCCTCGCGGGCTGTCGACACCGAACCCGTTGCCGCCCTTCTTCGGCGGCAGCACCTTGGGGTACTCGGTGGGCGACGCGGGCCGGTCGGGGGCGTCCACCCAGCGTTCCTTCTTCATGCCGCCGATCACGTAGTCCCACCGCGCCTTGGCGTCGGTCGGGTTGACCGCCGGGTCGAAGCCTCGGTGCGTGTCGCTCGCCACCGGCTGCTTGATGACCGCCGCGAGCACCGCGCCCTCGCCCACGCTGAGGTCCTTTGCGGACTTGCCGAAGTAGGTCTGCGCCGCGGCTTCGATGCCGTAGGCACCGCGACCGAAGTAGATCACGTTGAGGTAGTGCTGCATGATCTCCGGCTTGCTGTACGCGTCGTTCAGCTTGGAGGCGAGGATGGCCTCCTTCACCTTCCGGCCGTACGTGTCGTCCTGGAGGTTCTCGAACGCGTTACGGGCGTACTGCTGGGTGATCGTCGAGGCACCCTGCTTGTCGCCGCCGGAGATGTTGTTCCATCCCGCCCGGACGATGCCCTTGTAGTCGACGCCCGAGTGCCGGTAGAAGTTGCGGTCCTCGGCTGCCGCCACCGCGTCCTGCACGTGCTGCGGGATCTGGTTGATGGTGACGAAGGTGCGGTTCTCGCTGCCCAGCTTGGCCAACGCGGTCTTGCCGTCCTTGGCGTAGACGGTGGTGGACAGCGGCAACGGCAACTCGTCGGGCATGACCACGTTGGTCGAGTAGTAGGTGAAGCCGACCACGCCGACGCCGGCGAGCATGATGAAGGCCGCGAACGCGGCGATCAGCAGGTTCATCCGCTTGCGCTTCTTCGACCGTCCCGCGCTCGAATCACCGGCGCCACGGCCACCTCGACCCGGACCGGTGGGGCCACCAGGGCCGCCGGGCCCACCGGAGACCGGTGAGACGCTCGCCCGCGCGACTGCGGCACGGCCACCCACCGACGCGGAGCCGACACTGGCCCGACCCGCCGAGGCGGTGCCGACCGAGGCCGCGCCTCGATGAGCTCGGCCTTGTTCACGACTTCCTCCCGATTGTGCAACTGACTCGACGCGAGCCATTCTGCGCGCACGTTATGCCCTGTGCTGCCTAGACACAAACATTCGGTAGAAAAAAGCCCTTGTGTCGCAACGGATTCACCCCCACCGGTTGGACCGATGGGGGTGAAATTCGCTGTGTGAGCGGGCGTACGGCTATGCCACGGAGGGCAGGAACGGCAGTCGGCGCGCCTCGTACGAGTCGATGTCGGCGGCGTGCCGGAGGGTTAGTCCAATGTCATCGAGACCCTCCAGCAAGCGCCACCGGCTGAAGTCGTCCAGCGGGAACGACCAGCTGGACTCCCCCGCCCGGAGCTGCCGGGCGGTCAGGTCGACGGTCACCGGAGTGGTCGGGTCCGACTCGACCAGATCCCACAACTCTTCGACGGCTTTCAATTCCAACTCGACCGGCAACAGGCCCTCCTTGAGGGCGTTGCCCCGGAAGATGTCGCCGAAGCGCGGAGCCACCACCGCGCGGAAGCCCCAGTCCCGCAGTGCCCACACGGCGTGTTCCCGGGAGGAGCCGGTGCCGAACTCCGGGCCGGCGATGAGGATCGACGCCCCGGAATAGCTTTGATCGTTGAGCACGAATGCCGGGTCTTCCCGCCAGGCGCTGAACAGCCCGTCGGCGAAGCCCGTCCGGGTCACCCGCTTGAGGTACACGGCGGGGATGATCTGGTCGGTATCCACGTTGGACCGGCGCAGCGGCACGGCGGTGCCGGTGTGGGTGGTGAACTTGTCCATCTCCTCGGTCCCTTCTACAGGTCGGCGGGGGCGGCCAGCCGGCCGGCCACGGCGGTGGCGGCGGCGACCGGCGGGGAAACCAGGTGGGTACGCCCACCCCGGCCCTGACGGCCCTCGAAGTTGCGGTTCGAGGTGGAGGCGGAACGCTCGCCCGGCTTCAACGTGTCCGGGTTCATCCCCAGACACATGGAGCAGCCGGCGAACCGCCACTCCGCCCCGGCGTCGGCGAAGACCTTGTCCAGCCCCTCGGCCTCGGCGGCCTCCCGCACGGCGGCGGAACCGGGCACCACGAGCATCCGCACGCCGTCGGCGACCCGGTGACCACGAAGCACGTCGGCGGCGGCCCGCAGGTCCTCCAGACGCCCGTTGGTGCAGGAGCCGACGAACACCACGTCGATCGGCAGTTCCCGAAGCGGCGTGCCGGGACGCAGGTCCATGTACTCCAGGGCGCGGCGCGCGGCGGCACGCTCCGAGTCGGTGAGGAACTCCTCCGGGTCCGGCACCGGCGCGCTCAGCGGCGCGCCCTGCCCGGGGTTGGTGCCCCAGGTGACGAACGGCGTGACCCGGCTGGCGTCCAGGGTCACCTCGGCGTCGAAGCGCGCGCCCTCATCGGTGGGCAGCGTCCGCCACCACGCCAGCGCCGCGTCCCAGTCCGCGCCCTGGGGCGCGTTCGGGCGACCCTTGAGGTACGCGAAGGTCGTCTCGTCCGGCGCGATCATGCCGGCCTTGGCGCCCCACTCGATGGACATGTTGGCGATGGTCATCCGCCCCTCCATGGAGAGGGCCTGGATCGCCTCGCCGCGGTACTCGACGATGTGCCCGCGCCCCCCACCGGTGCCGACCTGGGTGATCAGCGCGAGCACCAGGTCCTTGGCGGTGACGCCGGGGGCGAGGCGGCCGGTGACGTTCACGGCCATCGTCTTCGGCCGGCTCTGCGGCAGCGTCTGGGTGGCCAGCACGTGCTCCACCTCGCTGGTGCCGATGCCGAAGGCGAGCGCGCCGAACGCGCCGTGGGTGGCGGTGTGCGAGTCGCCGCAGACGATCGTCATGCCCGGCTGGGTGACACCGAGCTGCGGGCCGATCACGTGCACGATGCCCTGGTTGTCGTCACCGAGCGGGTGCAGCCGCACCCCGAACTCGGCGCAGTTACGGCGCAGCGTCTCGATCTGCGTACGCGACGTGGGGTCCGCGATGGTGAGCAGGTCACCACGGCGGAGGCGGAACGCCGGGTCGGCGTACCCGGTCGGGGTGTTGTGGTCCTCGGTCGCGAGGGTCAGGTCAGTACGACGCACCCGGCGCCCGGCGAGCCGCAGCCCGTCGAACGCCTGCGGGCTGGTCACCTCGTGCAGCAGGTGCAGGTCGATGAAGAGCAGGTCCGGCTCACCAGCGGCGGACCGTACGACGTGCGCGTCCCAGACCTTCTCGGCCAGGGTCCTCGGCTCAGGAGTGACTCCCACCATCTGGACATCCTAAATTCTGGGAGGTAAGTTTCGGCTTGTGGGACACAGTATGAGCGGTGTCGGCGTTCTCGACAAGGCGGTGGTCATCCTGGCCGCCTGCGTCGACGGCGCCAGCCTGGCCGAACTCGTTGAACGCACCAAGCTGCCCCGAGCCACCGCACACCGGCTGGCGCAGGCCCTGGAGATCCACCGGATGCTGGTCCGGGACACCCAGGGCCGATGGCGACCGGGCCCCCGGCTGGGCGAGCTGGCCAACGCGGCGCCGGACGTCCTGCTGACCGCCGCCGAGCCGCTGCTCGCCGCGCTGCGCGACGCCACCGGTGAGAGCGCCCAGCTCTACCTGCGCCGCGCGGACGAACGGATCTGCGTGGCGGCGGCGGAGCGGGCCAGCGGCCTGCGGGACACGGTTCCGGTCGGCTCGGTGCTGCCGATGACGGCCGGCTCCGCCGCCCAGATCCTGCTCGCCTGGGAGCCGCCGGAGGCGGTGATGCCGTTGCTGCCGCGCAGCAAGTTCACCGGCCGAACCCTCGCCGAGGTACGCCGCCGCGGCTGGGCGCAGAGCGTCGCCGAACGGGAGGCCGGTGTGGCGAGCGTCTCCGCCCCGATCCGCGACCGTACCGGCCGTGTGATCGCCTCGGTCAGCATCTCCGGCCCGATCGAACGCCTGGGCCGCCGCCCCGGCGAACGCCACGCCATGGCCGTAGTAAGAGCAGGCCAACGCCTGTCCGGCCTCTAACCCCGCACCGCACCGCACCGCACCGCACCGCACCGCACCAAGATCCGCGCAACATCCCCGATGTTGCTGCCTCTGACGCGCGGGAGGCCGCAACATCCCCGATGTTGCTGCCTCGCGGCGGAGGGACCCCCGCCCCCTCCGGTGATCAAGAGGTTTGCGTCACGACACGCCGGCAGCGGTGACGCAAAGCTCTTGATCACCGGGAGCGCGGGAGCGGGAGGGTGCGGGGGCGGGGTACGGGAAAGGCTCGCCTCGCGACAGCGAGACGAGCCTTTTCGTTGTAGCCCCGACCGGATTCGAACCGGCGCTACCGCCTTGAGAGGGCGGCGTCCTGGGCCACTAGACGACGGGGCCAGAACAACTTTCGCTCCCCCACCCTACGCGGGCGGAGGAGCTGCACTCTGCCGGAGACCACCTCTCCGCCCCCGGAGGGGCGGAGTCGAACTCCGTCAGAATCCAGCGTCTGAAATTCTTACGAATTCCAGCAGCGCTGGGGTACCAGGACTCGAACCTAGACTAACTGAACCAGAATCAGTCGGGCTGCCAATTACCCCATACCCCATTGGCCCCTTGCGGCGCCGGGAGTGAACTTTACCCTCCCGGTGCCGACAGGCCAAATCCGATCCCCCCGTACCGCCCGTGAGCTGCGGAAACAGGGGCATCAGACGAATCAGGCGACGGGGACCACCGGGTTGGTGAGCTCGCCGATGCCCTCGATCCGCACGGTGACCGTATCCCCCTCGACGAGCGGGCTAACCCCGGCCGGAGTGCCGGTGAGAACGACATCGCCGGGCAGCAGGGTCATCACGTGCGAGATGTACGACACCAGGCCCGGTACGTCGAAGACCATGTCCTTCGTCCGGCCGAGCTGGCGTACCTCCATCTCCTCCGGGTTGCGACCCACCTCACAGCGGATCTCCAGGTCGGAGACGTCCAGACCGGTGGTGATCCACGGGCCGATCGGGCAGAACGAGTCGAAGCCCTTGGCCCGGGTCCACTGCCCGTCCGAGCGCTGGAGGTCCCGCGCGGTGACGTCGTTGGCGCAGGTGTAGCCGAAGATCGCGCGTTCGGCGGCGGCCCGGTCGGCGCGGCGCGCGCCCGGCGCCCCGATCACGACCGCGAGTTCCGCCTCGTGCTCGACCTGCTTGGAGAAGATCGGCAGTCGGATGGCGTCCCGGGGACCGATCACCGAGGTGGACGGCTTGAGGAAGAGCAGCGGCTCCTTGGGCACGTCGTTGCCGAGCTCGGCGGCGTGGTCGGCGTAGTTGCGGCCGACGCAGACGACCTTGCTGGGCAGGATCGGCGAGAGCAGCCGAACGTCGGAGAGGGCCCAACGGGCCCCACTGAAGGAGAGATTGCCGAACGGGTGGCCCTCGATCTCGGCGATGGTCAGGCCCTGGGGCCCGGCCTCCGGTTCGCCTTCGACGGCACCGAACGACATTCCCTTGGCATGGGCGAAACGAGCGATACGCACCCAGCCAATCTAGCCCCGCCGACACCCCGACCGACCAGGACCGGCCGCCGGGTGTGCTCAACCCGTCACCGCGCGGCACCCTATCGGAGCAGGAGGTGAGCGGGGCGGTCTTCCGGACTTCGTACCCGCACGGAGGCGGCTCGCCCCTACCGTCGGCTCCGGAGGTTCGTTCGTATGCCTGCATCGACACGACACCACAGAGCCCTCGCAGTGTTCGTACACTGCCTCGGCATCCTCGCCGCCGTGCCGGCCCTGCCGGCGGCGGCACCGGAGGCGGCGGCCACGCCACGACCACCGGCCGCCACGCCACAACCGACGGCCGCGCCGCCGCGTTCGACGGCCGCGCCGCCGCCCGGCGCCGCGACGCCACGACCGAGCGTCGCAGGGCCGTCGGCGGAGGCGTCCACGACCGGGACACCCGGGCCGGCCGCCACCCGACCGCCGGTCGCGATGGTCGCGCGGGTGACCGAGCCCACCCCACCCTCGGCGCCGCCGGCGATGGCACCACCGTCCCGGGCACCGGCGTCGGCGCCGCCGCAGCAGGTCACCGTCGCGGTCGCGCCGGAGAACAGCCCGGCGCCGAGGTACCGGATCCAGGTCCGCAACGTGGGCAACGCGCCGGTGGAGACCACTGTGCGCCAGGAACTGCCACCCGGCTCGTCACCGACCGCGATCAGCGGCGGCGGCCGGTCCACCCGGGCCGGGGGTTCCGCCACCGAGGTGACCTGGCGGTTGAGGCTGCCGGCACACAGCTCCACCACCCTGGGTACGGCACTCGCCGCGACCGCACCCGGCCAACCACTGACCGCCCCGGCCTGTGCGTTCACCAGCGACGGCACCCGGCCGTACGACTGCGCCACGGCCACCTGGAAGGCGGCCGCGGCACCGGCGGCCGAGGTCACCGAGGCACCACCCTGGCGGCGGTACCCGGTGCTGCTCGCCGGGTTGGCGGTCCTGCTGCTGATCAGCGCGGCAGTGGTGTGGGTGTGGCGACGTCGGCGTGGGCGTCGGGTGACGGCCGCTGCGCTGGCGGGCAGCGGTGGGCCGGGCGGTGGACGGGGGACGATCTACCCGCGGCCGGCGACCCCGGGGCCGACGAGGCGTCGGCGTACCCCACCGGTCTGGTTGTTGGTGGGCGCCGCCGTCGCGGTGCTGGCCGGCGTCGTCGGCACCGCCGGGTGGACGGCGACCCGGCAGGTCTCGCAGATCGACACGCAGAAGCAGCCGACCAGCGGCGCGTGGATGGGCACCGGGGTGGCCGGGCCGGTGGGCGTGCCGCTGCGGGAGTCGGCGTTCGAGTTCACCGTGTACCGGATGTCGTGTGGCGCGCCCGGCTCTGCCGGAAAGGCCGACGGCGGTGCGGCACCGGCCAACGGTCGACGCTGCCAGGCCACCGTGGGCGTGCGCAACGTCACCGGCGACCACCAGCCCTGGCACGGTCAGCTGCAACGGGCGTACCTGCCCGGCGGGCGCTGGGTGAGCACCGACGAGCCGGCCACCCGGGCGGCCAACCTGGGTCGGGACGTCTTCGCCGACCCGATGGCGGCGGGCACCCGGATGGTGCTTCCGCTGGTCTTCACCGTTGACGGCCGGGACCCGCCCCAGCAGTTGGAGTTGCGCAGCGGAGTGTTCTCCGCCGGGGTTCGGGTGCAGATGCCCTGACCGGGCGCGCGGGCGGCGGTCGTACCCTGGGATGCGTGACCGCCGCCCTCGCCCCCGCCGTGCTCGACGCGGCGGAGTGGCAGGCCCGTCGGCGGACCCACGAGCAGCGGATGGACGTCTGGCTGACGCCGCACCTGGCCCGCCGCCGGCGCGGTGAACGGCATCCGGTGGCCGACTTCCTGTTCACCTACTACTCGCACCGCCCGGCCCAGCTCCGTCGCTGGCATCCGGGGGCCGGGGTCGAGCTGCACGACGCCGACCCGGCCGAGTTCGGCCGGGACTACCGCGCCACCGCCGCCGGGGTCACCCTCGACACCGATGCGGTACGCGCACGGCGCGGCGAGTCGATCACCTGGATCCGCTCCCTGTTGGCAGCCACCAGCGGGCGGGCGCCACACCTCGGCTGCTTCGGGATGCACGAGTGGGCGATGGTCTACCGGCAGACCCAGGCGGAGCTGCGGCACAACGCCTGGCCACTGCGACTGAGCCCGGAACGGACCGCCGCGGTCGTCGAGGAGCGGGGTGTGCGGTGCAGCCACTTCGACGCCTTCCGGTTCTTCACACCGCCGGCCCGCCCGTTGAACCTGCTCACCCCGACCCGGGAGACGCAGCACGCCCTCGAACAGCCGGGATGCCTGCACGCCAACATGGACCTGTACAAGTGGGCGTACAAGCTGTCCCCGCTGGTCGGTTCGGAGCTGGTGGCCGACGCGTTCGAGCTGGCCACGGAGATCCGCACACTGGACATGCGGGCCAGCCCGTACGACCTGGCGGCACTCGGCTACCCGCCGGTGCGGGTGGAGACCCCGGAGGGTCGGGCGGAGTACGCGGCGACACAACGGGCCTTCGCGGACCGCGGTGCTGTTCTGCGCGCCCGGCTGCTCGCCGCCGTCCCGGCTGAGCCGGTCGACTAGCCCGGCGAGGAACGGCCGTCCTAGTCGCTGTCGGCGCGGCGGTCGCGCTTGCGCTGGGACTGGCGCTTCTTCTCGGCCAGCCGGCGTTCCTTGGCCCCTCGGGACGGGCGGGTCGCTCGACGGGCCGGCGGTGGGGGCGCGGCGGCCTCCCGCAGCAGGGCGGTCATCCGTTCCCGGGCCGCCTCCCGGTTTGCCAGTTGGGCCCGGTGCTCGCTGGCGGCGATCGTCAACACCCCGTCGACCAGGCGGTTGGCCAGGCGAGCCAACGCCCGCGACCGCAGCGACTCGGGCACAGCCGGCGAGTTGGCCAGGTCGTAGCTCAGCTCGACCCGGGAGTCCGCGGTGTTGACCCCCTGCCCTCCCGGCCCCGAGGAACGGGAGAAGCGCTCCCGCAGCTCCCCGGCGGGGACGACCCACCGGTCGGTCACCCGCAGTCCGTCGTCCACGCCCTGAGGCTATACGGCGAGGCCGGTTACCCGTCCCCAAGATCCGCACAACATCGGGGATGTTGGTGCCTCCCGCCTGCCAGAGGGAGCAACATCCGGGAAGTTGTGCGGATCTTGGCGCGGCGCTGGCGCCGGCCTAGCGGCGCGGAGGTTCACTCTGCGTCGGGGACTGGCCGGGCGTCGGCCCGGCGGTCTCCTCGTCCGAGCCGACCGCCGCGTACGCCACCGCGCCGAAGAGAAGCAGAGCGATCACCCCGGCCTTGACGGCGACACCACGGATCAGCAACCAGGCGCCTCGACGGGCGCCCGGCACCGATTTCTTGACGGTCTGGTAATCGTTCCACCCGCGTCGTGCCCGGGCGTACGCCGACCCCACTGCACATCCGATGAACAGGCCCACCAGCAGGAGGACCGCGAGAAGAGGACGCTCCACCTCAGCCAGTATCCATACCGACCGTAATATTTCCATGGCCCGATGCTGTGGGGCCGGATATCTGACACTGGAGGCTGTCCGGGCAGCTCAGCCGCCCTTGCCGATGATTGTGTCGGCGGTCTGCTGCACCTGGTCGATCGGGATGGCGAACCCGATGCCAATCGACCCGTTGCCGTCGATGGTGGCGATGGCGGTGTTCACGCCGACCACCTCGCCGCGGGCGTTGACGAGGGGCCCACCGGAGTTGCCGGGGTTGATGGACGCGTCGGTCTGCACGGCGGTGTGCCGGTTGTCGCCCAGTCGCACCTCACGGTCCAGGGCGCTGACGATGCCCGCGGTGACCGTCCCGGCGAGACCGAGCGGCGAACCCACCGCGAGGACCGGCTCGCCGACCCGTGTCGCACCCGGTTTGGCCAGGGGCAACGGGGTCAGACCGGCCGATGCCGGGACCTTCAACACCGCCAGGTCGCTGCGGGGCTCCCGTCCGACCACCTCGGCGGCGAAGCGGCGGCCGTCGGGCAGTTCTACTGTCACCGGCCCGCCGCCACCCTTGGCCAGGATGTGGTCGTTGGTGATCAGGTGCTGCTGGTCGTCAACGGCGAATCCGGAGCCGGTCGCGGACGCGCCGTTCACGGATCCGCCGGTCGCGGAACCAGCAGTCGTGCCGCCGGCCAGCACCGACACCACCCCGGGTACGGTCCGTTCGGCCGCCGTGACCAGCTCGGCCGGCACCGGGGCGGCGGACGCGGCGGACGCGCCGGGATCGCCGTACTGTCCGGCGACCACGCCACCGGCGACGGCGCCCGACACTGTGGAGATCGCCACCACGGCCAGCGCGGCGAGCAGTCGTCGGGACCGTCGCCCGCCCGGTTCACGCTCGGGCGGCTCCCACCAGCCGCGCCCGTCCGGGCCGAGTTCCGGTGAGATGAACCAGGGACCGCGCGGTTCGCCCAGTCCGGTCTGCACTGCCATACGTACTCCTCACGGTCGACGTCGGTGGTGCGGCGATCAGGGCAGTCGGGAGAACCAGCGCATCGAGCCGGCGGCGGCACCCATCGCGAACACCAGTCCGAGACCGATGAACCGGGCCGAGACGTCCTGCCGTTCGGTGCGGTAGCCGACCGAACTGCCGATGTCGTCGTAGACGGCGCGCAGCTCGTCGGTAGTGCTGGCCTCGTGGAACATGCCGCCGGTCTCCTCGGCGACCGCCTTGAGGGTCTGCCCGTCGACCGGAACCTGGATGGGTCGTCCGCCGCGGTCCACAAACCCGGACGGTGTTCCGAACGAGATGGCGTGCACCGGCACCTCCGCCGTCACCGCCTCCGCCGCCGCCTCCATCGGGTCCATTCCGGAGGTGTTGGCGCCGTCGGAGAGCAGGATGATCCGCGCCGGTGGCGGCTCCTTCGCGGCTTCACTGTCCAGGCTCTTGACCGCACCGAGGGACGTGTTGATCGCCTCGCCGATCGCGGTGCCCTGCACACCTGTGATGCCCTCGGCGAGCCGTCCGATCCCCTCGTCGAGGGCGTCCCGGTCGGTGCTCGGCGGCACCAGCACCGCCGCGCTGCCCGCGAACGCCACCAGGCCCACGTTGAACTCGTCGGGCAGGCCCTCCACGAAGCGCCGGGCCGCCTGTTTGGCGGCGGCCAACCGGTCCGGATCCACGTCGGTGGCGAGCATCGACGTGGAGACGTCCACCGCCACCATCACCGTGGCGCGTTCCCGAGGCACCCGGACCTCGGCGCTGGGTCGGGCGAACCCGACCACGAGCAGCGCCAGCATGGCCAGGAAGAGCCCGGCCGGCACGTGTCGACGCCAGGCGGGCCGCTCCGGCGCCACCCGGTCCAGCAACCGCAGGTTCGTGAATCGGACGGCGTACCGGCTTCGCCGGCGCTGCACCACCAGGTACGCGACAACCAGGGCGAGCACACCGAGCAGCAGCCAGAGCCGCAGCGGCGACTCCCAGATCACGCGACACCTCCCCGTCGTTGGCCGGCCGGCGCGGCGGCGAGCCGACGCTGGGCGTGCACGTGCCGGACGATGTCCGCGCTCCAGTCCCCGTCGGTGCGCAGCGGCAGGTGCGTCGCCCCACTGCGGCGCAACGCCTTCTGGACCTGCTCGCGCTGGGCGGCGGCGGCCTGGGCGTACCGCTCGCGCAGCCTGCGGTCCGATGTGGACACCTCGCGGCAGCGGCCGGTCTCCGGGTCGACGAGCGTGATCAGGCCGACGTCCGGTAACTCCAGCTCACGCGGGTCGGTCACCTCGATGGCCAGCACCTGGTGCCGGGCGGCCAACCGGCGCAGCGTCCGCTCCCAGGGCGCCTGCTCGTCGGGGTCGTCGGGCAGCCCGTCGAGGAAGTCGGAGACCACCACGACCAGGCCTCGCCGGTTGGCGATCCGGTGCAACGCGTCGAGTCCGTCGGCCAGGTCCGGCAGGCCCTCCGCGGGCCCGCGCCCCGCCCGGTCGGCGGGTGCGGTGGCACGTGGGGCGGCGAGCAGCGTGCGGAGCAGAGCAAGCAGATGGGTACGTCCGCTGCGGGCCGGGAAGCGGCGCACCCCGTCGGCACGCAACACCTGGGCTCCGAGGCGGTTGCCGACGCCCGCGGTCAGGAAACCGACCGCCGCGACGGCGGCCACCGCAAGCTCCCGCTTGTCCAACTCGGCGGTGCCGAACTCCATGCTGGCGCTGCCGTCGACGAGCAGCCAGGTGGTGAGTTCACGGTCAGCGTCGACCTGCCGGACGTGTGGCACGGCGGTACGAGCGGTCACCGCCCAGTCCATCCGGCGTACCTCGTCCTCGCCCGGCCGGTACTCGCGGCTGCCGGCGGGCTCGCTGCCCGGGCCGGGCAGGAGGCCACGGTACTGGCCGTGCAGCAGACCGTTCAGTCGGCGCGTGACGGTCAGTTCCAGGCGACGCAGCCGCTGGTCGGGGGCCAGCTCGGCCAGGCCGGGGTCAGCCGGCGCGACGGCCGGTGCGACGTGCGCTCGTCTCATGCCGCCGCCAGGTCCGGCGCCTGCTGTGGCTGCCCGTGGGCCAGCCGAGGTGGTGGCACCGCCTCGACCAGCCGGCGCACCACGCTCTCGGCCGACACCCCGTCGGCGACCGCGTCGAAGGAGAGCACCAGCCGATGGGCGAGGACGTCGACGGCCAGTTCCCGGATGTCCTCGGGCAGCACGTACTCCCGCCCGCGCAGCAGGGCCTGCGCCCGGGCGGCCGCGACCAGGCCCAGGGTGGCCCGAGGGCTGGCCCCGTACGCCAGCAGCGGGGCGATCTCCGGTAGCCCGAACCGGCCCGGGTCGCGGGTGGCGAGGATCAGCCGCACCACGTACTCGGCCAACGCGTGGTGGACGAAGACCCTCTCGGCGTGGGCCTGGAGGTCCCGCAGCCGTTCGGCGTCGAGCACCTGACGCGGGCTCGGTCGATCGGTGCTCATCCGGTAGAGGATGGCGAGTTCGTCGGCGTCGCTCGGGTAGTCGACCACCACCTTCATCAGGAACCGGTCGCGCTGCGCCTCCGGGAGCTGGTACACCCCCTCGGACTCGATCGGGTTCTGGGTGGCCAGGACCAGGAACGGCTCCGGGACCGGCCAACTCCGTCCGCCGATCGAGACCTGCCGTTCGGCCATCGCCTCCAGCAGCGCCGACTGGACCTTGGCCGGGGCGCGGTTGATCTCGTCGGCCAGCACCAGGTTGGCCATGATCGGGCCCAGCTCGATGTCGAAGGTCTCCTTGGAGGCCCGGTAGATCCGGGTGCCGACGATGTCGGAGGGGACCAGGTCCGGAGTGAACTGGATCCGCGAGAAGGTGCCACCGACCACTGTGGCGAGGGTCTGCGCGGCCAGTGTCTTGGCCACGCCGGGAACTCCCTCCAGGAGGCAGTGCCCGTTGGCGATCAGTGCGGTGAGCAGGCGTTCGACGAGGCGATCCTGCCCGACGATCACGCGTTTGACCTCGAAGAGGGTCTGTTCCAGCTCGACGCCGGTCGGTTCGGGATCGACCGCGCTGGGCATGCTGGCCAGGGTGTCCGAGATGTCCGTCACGGTGCTTGCTTCCCGGGCAGGTGCCCGGCAAACGTCGGATTGTGCGGCCCGGACCGGTCCGGAGTGGCCGGAATGGGGATGAATTGCACGCAAGCGTGACGATCGGCGCAAGGCACCGCGAGAACGGCTGATCGACTCGGTTTTCCGGAAACCGCGGTGTCCGCCTGCCCAGCACACCCCGACTTCCGGTAAGCCGAGTCGATCAAGCCTGAGCACGGCGACGAGCGGGAGGGCTGCGGACCGGGGCGGTACGCGGGCGACCAGCACGCGGCCCCCGCGCACGAGGCGCGGGGGCCGGGCGTCGATTCGGTCAGGGTGTGTGGGTGAGCAGGGTGAAGCCCAGGTTGGCCGGCACCCCGGCCGAGTTGCGGGTCTGCACGAAGACCGCGTTGGGTGTCAGCAACCGCGGAGCGACCGAGACCTCCCCGCCCGGTGGGATGCAGCAGGAGCCGGACAGGGAGAGGGTGGCCAGGAAGGCACCGGCCGAGACAGTGTGGCCGAAGATCACCTCGTACTCGCCGACGCCGTACTTGACCACCGTGCCGCCACCGCGCGCCTTGGTGCCGTTGGAGTTGACGACGGTGAAGACGTTGGTAGCCACCAGCGGGGTGGCCGCACTCGCCTTCAGCGCGGACTTCGCGATACGCGCCGACTCGGCGCTGACCGGTGGCTGGGAGTTCGTGCTCCGCGCCGCCGGCTGGGCCGCCTCCTGCGGCGCCTTCGCCGACGGCTGGGCGATAGCGATGCCCCCGCCGGCGAGACTGAGGGCCAGGACAGCGAATGTGACCGCTGCCACCTTACGTCGGAAGAATGAGCTCATGACAGGTCCCCCTTGTGTGACCGGGTGAATTCGGCCGACCCGCGGGGCGGGACGGATGGCTGCCCACTAATAGGCGAGGCGGCGGCAGGGCGAAGGAAAGCGCTTCACCTACCCTCGGTGAGGTCAATTTCTCAACGATTTACACCCCGTCTGAGCTGGTGTTACTACTCAGAGTTGCGTCGCTTGAGCCAGATGGAACGTAGCACCAGAAAAAGCCGGGAGTCAATAGTTGATCTCACTTTGTCGAGCTGTCAATCAGCCGTCAATAAATTGTGAAAGGTGAGCGCTGCGCCATTCATGAAATAGCGCCAGGCGTGCCGCCGCTATGATCACCGCCATGATCGTCGACGCTCCACCCGCACCGATGTCGAGGCGGCACCGCAGCGCTCGGCTCGGCACGGCGCTCTGTTGGCTGGTGGTCGTCCCGCCCGCCCTCTGGGCCGCCCTCCGGCTGATCGGCCTGGACCGCGGGCCGCTGGTGCAGGCGCTCGCCTTCACGCCGTACGTCGCCGGCTTCAGCGTGCTCGCCCTGGGCCTCGCGCTCGCCCTGCGGCGCTGGTGGCCGGCGGCACTCGCGGCCGTGGCGGCGGTGGCACTGCTCGGCGTCGTCGCACCACGGGCGCTGGCCTCGCCGCAGCCGGCGGCGGGCGGGCCGACGGTGCGGCTGCTCACCGCCAACCTTCTCGCCGGCGCCGGCGACGCGCGGACCCTCGCCGAGATGGTCCGGCGGTACGACGTGGACGTGCTGACCGTGCAGGAGTTCACACCGCAGGCGCAGGCCGCCCTGGATCAGCTCGGCCTCGACCGGCTGCTACCCCATCGGCAGCTCAACGCAGAGGTCGGCACACCCGGCTCCGGGCTCTATTCGCGGTGGCCGCTGGCCGACGTCGGGCTCCGGCACAACCGCAACGGCTGGGGCTTCACCCAGGCGTACGGCACGGTGGCCGTTCCCGGTGCGCCCCCGGTCCGCGTCGAGTCGGCCCACCCGTCGGCGCCGTACGCGGTGGACCAGGTCGGCGCGTGGCGTGCCGACCTGAAGGCTCAACCACCGGCCACCCCGGACGGTGGCTTGCAGATCCTCGCCGGGGACTTCAACGCCACCCTCGACCACGGCCCGCTGCGGGCGCTGCTGAACACCGGCTACGTCGACGCCGCCGACGCCACCGGGGAGGGCCTGACCGGCACGTGGGGCCCGTACGACGGCGACCTCATCCCACCGGTCACCATCGACCACGTGCTCGTCGACAGGCGCATAGCGGTCCGCGCGGTGAAGGTGCTCGCCCTGCCCGGCAGCGACCACCGTCCCGTCCTGGCCACCCTCACCCTCCCCCGCCCCTAACCCCCGCCCCCGACTCCCGCCCCCGACTCTGGTCGATCATGGAGTCGTGGTGGGCGATTTAGCAACGTAAACCCGTTTTGTGACCGCCACAACTCCATGATCGACCGGGCGGGGTGGGTTAGACGGGGGTGGGGGCCAGGCCGTAGGTGAGGGCGTCGACCAGGGCGTGCCAGCTGGCCTCGACCACGTTCGGGTGCACACCCACCGTGGTCCAGTCCCGGCCGGCGCCGTTGGCGGTCTCCAGCAGCACCCGGGTCACCGCGCCGGTGCCGTGGCTGCCCTCCAGGATGCGCACCTTGTAGTCGGCCAACTCGAAGTCGCGCAGCTGTGGGTAGTGCCGGGCCAAGCCCACCCGCAGCGCCTCGTCGAGGGCGTTGACCGGGCCGTTGCCCTCGGCGGTGGCGATCACCCGCTCACCGCGTACCCGGATCTTGACGGTCGCCTCGGAGACCACCGCGCCGTCCTCGCGGTGCTCGACCAGCACCCGGTACGACTCCAGTGTGAACGGTCGAGCCGGGCCGCCTTCCGGCAACTCGGAGCGGACCAGCAGCTCGAAGGAGGCGTCCGCTGCCTCGAAGGACCAACCACCCGCCTCCAACTCCTTGACCCGCTTGGTGACCCGGGTCAGCGCCTCCGGGCTGCCGGCCAGGTCCAGGCCGAGCTCACGACTCTTCAGCTCGACGCTGGCCCGGCCGGCCATCTCGGTGATCAGGATCCGCATGTCGTTGCCCACCACCGACGGGTCGACGTGGTTGTAGAGCAACGGGTCGACCTTGATCGCGCTCGCGTGCAGCCCCGCCTTGTGGGCGAAGGCGGCAGCCCCGACGTATGCCTGGTGGGTGTCGGGGGCGATGTTGGCGATCTCGGCGATGGCGTGCGAGACCCGCACCATCTGCGCCAGGCAGCCGTCCGGTAGGACGGTCAGGCCCAGCTTGAGTTGAAGGTTGGCGACGACCGCGAAGATGTCGGCGTTCCCGGGGCGTTCGCCGTACCCGTTGGCGGTGCCCTGGACGTGGCGGACGCCCGCCTCCACGGCGGCGATCGTGTTGGCCACCGCGCAGGAGGTGTCGTTCTGGGCGTGCATGCCGAGCAGCCCGGCGTCGACGCCCAGCTTGTCGGTCAGGTCGGCGATCACGGCGGTCACCTGGGACGGCAGCATGCCGCCGTTGGTGTCGCAGAGCACCATCCGCTCGGCGCCGGCGGCGAGCGCGGTCTGCACCACCGCCGCGCCGTAGGCGGGGTCGTGCCGGTAACCGTCGAAGAAGTGTTCGCCGTCGACGAAGACCCGCCGGCCCTCGCGGACCAGGTGGCTGACGGTGTCGTGGATCATCGCGAGGTTCTCCGCGCCGGTGGTGCGCAGGGCGCGCTCGACGTGCCGGCTGTCGGCCTTGGCGACCAGCGCCACCGCCGGGGTCTGCGCGTCGAGCAGGGCCTGCACCTGGGGGTCGTCGGCGACGGCGACGCCTGCCTTGCGGGTGGCGCCGAACGCGACGAGCACGGCGTGCCGCAGGTCCAGTTCGGTACGCGCCCGGCGGAAGAACTCGGTGTCCTTCGGCACCGCGCCCGGCCAGCCGCCCTCGATGAAGCCGACACCGAACTCGTCGAGCAGCCGGGCCACCGCCAGCTTGTCGACCACCGAGTAGGTGAGCCCCTCGCGCTGGGCGCCGTCGCGCAACGTCGTGTCGTAGACCTGGAACGTCATCAGGATCCTTTCTCGGAGCAACAAAAAGACCCCCCGCGGATGCGGGAGGTCTGCGCGCTCGGCGGAGGGGGGCCGGCGCGCTAGGTCGCAATAATCAGGTCGGTGCTGTTCACGACCGCAACTCTGCCACCCCGCCCCGGATTTGGGAGGAACAATCCACATGGCGGGACGGTTACTGAGGGTTCGTTCAGTGCGAAACGCTGCTCGTGATCGGCTTCACAAGCCGCCAGGCCGCTCACCGGCGGGAACAGCGGTGGGGAAGCATCGGTAACGGATCCGATGATGGCCACCGCGCCATCGGCAAGGAGGACCTGTGCTCACCGTCAGTAACCGCTTACCTGAGCACAGCCTCACCGCCT
>NZ_JBSFBM010000093.1:0-20414 GCF_053592955.1 Micromonospora sp. NPDC002411
GGCTCGGTGGACTGTGGACGGCCGGGGTGACGGTGGACTGGGCGGCGGTGCGCGGCGACACCCCGGCGCGGCGGGTGGCGCTGCCGACGTACCCGTTCGCCCGTACCCGGCACTGGCTGGAGGCGACACCGCCACCGGCCCCGGACATTGCCGAACCGTCGCCGCCTCCCTCGGCTACCGGGGAGAGCACTGTGGTGGGCGAGATCGTGGAGCTGTGGGGTCGGCTGCTCGGCTCGCCCGACATCGGGCCGGACACCGACTTCTTCACCGTCGGCGGCGAGTCCCTGCTGTTCATCCGCATGGTCAACCAGGTGCAGCGCCGCTTCGCCGTCCGCATCCCGATGGAGAAACTGTCCGCGCGACCCACGCCGCGCGTCCTGGCCGAGCTGGTGGCGGCATGACCGACCACACCGACCTGGCACACGCGGCAGCGGTGGCGGCCGTGCTCGTCCACCGCCTCTCCGGCGCGACGTCGGTAACGGTGCGCGGCCCGCACGGCGACCACACGCTGCGCGTGCACCCGGACACCACACTGACCGGGGTACGCGCGCAGACGCGGACACCGTCACCCGAGCTGTCCCCGGTGGACGTGGTGCTGGTGACACCCGGCCCACCGGGCGGGGCGGCGGGATCGGTGGGCCCGGTGCCGGTCTGGTTCGCCGGCGACCACTGGCACCCCACCCACCTCCAGGAACGACTGGACACCCTGGGCGGGTGGCTCACCGTCCACCCCGACCGCCCGGTGCGGGAGGCGGTGCTCGTCGGTCCCCGGGAGCGGGCCACGCTGCTCTCCTTCAACCCCGCGCCGACCCCGGCCCCCCGGACACCCGTGCACGAGGCGATCTGCCGGCAGGCGGAGCGCACCCCGCACGCCGTCGCGCTGCGCGGCGGGGGACGCGACCGCAGCTACCGGGACCTGCTCGACGAGGCAGCGGCGCTGGCCGGGCGACTGCGCGCCGAGGGCGTGGGCCCCGGCTCGGTCGTCGCCCTGTGCACCGAGCGGAGCCCGGAGATGGTCGTCGCGGTGCTCGGTGTCCTGCTGGCCGGAGCGGCGTACCTGCCGCTGGACCCGTCCCACCCGAGGGCCCGGCTGGACCTGATGCTCACCACCGCCGACGCCGCGCTGGCGCTCGCCGACGAGGAGGGACGGGCCGCGCTCGGCGCCGGCGGAGCCCCGGCCGTCCCGGTGCGACCACTGGCCGGCGCCGACCTGCCCGCCGTGCCCGTCGACTGGCGTGGCTACCGCGCGCCGGAGGAGGTGGTGGACGGGCTGTCGTACGTCATCTTCACCTCCGGGTCGACCGGGGCGCCGAAGGGTGTGCAGATGACCCACCTGTCGCTGGCCAACCGGCTGGCGTGGATGCAGGAGGAATACCGCATCGGGCCCGGCGACGTGGTGCTGCAGAAGACGCCGTACACCTTCGACGTGTCGGTGTGGGAACTGCTCTGGGCCTTCCTGGCCGGCGCGACGCTGGTCACGGCCGAGGCCCAGGCGCACCGCGACCCGCAGGAGATGGCCGCCGTCATCGCGCAGGAGGCGGTGACCACAGTGCACTTCGTGCCGTCGATGCTCGCCCTGTTCGTCGAGGAGCCCGGGGTCGCCGCGTGCGCAGCCCTGCGCCGGGTGATCTGTAGCGGGGAGGCCCTGCCGCCGAAGCTCGTCAACAAGCTCACCGCCACCCTGCCGACGGTGCGGGTGGACAACCTGTACGGCCCCACCGAGGCCGCCATCGACGTCACCGCCTGGCCGTGCCGCCGACCCGAACCGGACCCCACCGTCCCGATCGGCAGGCCGATCACCAACGTCACGGCATACGTGCTGGACGACGACGGTGCGCTGGCCCCGCTGGGCGTACCCGGGGAACTGGTGGTCGGCGGCGACTGCCTGGCCCGGGGGTACGCCGGACGGCCCGACCTGACCGCCGAGCGGTTCGGCACCGTGCACGTCGCCGGGCGTCCCCAGCGGGTGTACCGCACCGGCGACCTGGCCTGGTGGTCACCGCAGGGTTACCTGAACTACGGCGGGCGCATCGACACGCAGGTGAAGATCCGTGGGCAGCGGGTGGAACTCGGCGAGATCGAGTCGGTGCTGAACAAACACCCGCTCGTCGCGAACAGCGTGGTGCTGCTCCGCGACGACCTGGGTGCGGCCCCGACCCTGGTGGCGTACGTGGTGACCGAGCGGCACGCCGACGCGGGCGACGTGAGCGAGGCGGCGCTGCGGGCGTTCCTGGCCGAGCAGCTTCCCGACCACATGGTGCCGCTGCGCCACGTGGTGCTGCCCGAGTTGCCCGCGACCGCCAACGGCAAGGTCGACCGCAGGGCTCTGCCCGCCCCGCCGGCCCGGGTCCGCCGGCCGGTACGGGTCGGGTCAGCCTTGGGGGCGTAGGGCGTCGGGAGCGGAGGAGTCCGCAACGGGTCCGAGGGATTTGGCGACGCGCTGCTCCCCCGGCGCATCCACTGCCGCCCGCTCCGGGACAACCGACCATCCCTCTATCATCGAGCGAGTGCTGAGCGGGTCGCGTGCAATGACGCCAGGAGCCGCAGCCGGTCCGCGTGGGCGCTGTCCGGCTCGGCGGTGAAGACGAGCATGACGGCGCCGGGACTTCCCGGCAGGGGGTAGGTGTCCCAGTCCAGGACGATGTCTCCTACCTCGGGCACCCGGAAGGTCTTGGTGCCGCTGACCGAGTCGCGTACGTCGTGCTGGGCCCACAGCCGCCGGAACTGGGCGCTGCGGATGCTCAGCTCGCCAACGATCGCGGTGGCGCGCGGGTGGGTGGGGTCGGTGGCGACGGCGGCGCGCATCATTCCGATGTAGTCCAGAGCCTGCCGCTCCCAGTCCGGACAGCCGCGCTCTCCCGTCAGCGTGTCGTCGAACAGCAACAGGAGCATGTTGAGCCGGCCGGTCGGGTAGGTGTCCGGGTCGCCGAGCAGCGCCTGCGCCATCGGGTTCCAGTCGAGCAGATCGAGATGCCTGCCGAGTACGACCGCAGGGGTGTCCATCACCCGCAGCAGGCGCTGTGTGCCCTCCGGCACCCGCTCCGGATCGCGGTTGACCCGGGCGGGCATCGATCGGCGGGCGGCGTGGGCCAGGGCGAACAGGTGCCGGCGTTCCTTGTCGTCGAGGTTGAGCGCACCGGCAAGCGCGTCCAGGACGTCGTCGGACGGGCGTACCTCCCGGCCCTGCTCGATCCGCTGATAGTAGTCAGTGCTCAGCCCGGCCAGCAGGGCCAGCTCCTCGCGCCGCAGCCCGGTGACCTTGCGCCGCCCGCCCGGCTCCAGCCCGACGTCGTGGGGACGCAACCGGCTACGCCGAGCGCGTAGGAAGTCGCCGAGCTCACGAGCGTACGGATGAGGGCTGTTCATGCCGCAAGTGTGCAGCGGTCCGGACCGCCGAAGGTAGGTCCCTCAGACCTAGGGAACCGAGAACGACCGAACCGGCCTGGATCGCTCCTAACGTCAGTGGGCCAGCGACACCGACACCTCCAGGAGCAGCAGATGACCGGATGGACCGCCGACCGCATTCCCGACCAGCGGGGTCGCGTCGCCGTCGTGACCGGCGCGAACTCAGGCCTCGGCCTGGTCACGGCAGCCGAACTGGCCAACCACGGCGCCCACGTCGTGCTCGCCGTTCGCGACACCCCCGCTGGCGAGAAGGCCGCCCGCCGGATCGGCGGCGACGTCGAGGTGCGCGAGCTGGATCTGGCCTCCCTCGCCTCCGTGCGAGCCTTCGCGGCGAAGCTGGCCGACGACCACCCGGCGATCGACATGCTGGTCAACAACGCCGGTGTAGTGCTGCTTGGTCCGCGCCGCACCTCCGCCGACGGATTCGAGCTGCAGCTCGCCACCAACATGCTGGGCCACTTCGCGCTGACCGGCCTGCTGCTTGGCAACCTGGCCGCTGCGAGGGAAGCCCGCGTGGTCACTCTCAGCTCGATCACCCACAAGAACGCGCACCTGGACTTCGATGACCTGATGTTCGAACGCGGCTACCGGGCAGCCTCCGCCTACGGCCGATCCAAGCTCGCCACCACGATCTTCGGCATCGAACTGGACCGTCGCCTGCGTGCAGCCGGGGCGCCGATCGTCAGCGCGCTGGCCCACCCCGGTCTCACCCGCACCAACCTGACTCCGCGCGCCTGGGAGCACCGTGGCCGGTTCGGGCGGCTGATCGCGTGGGCCGGTTTGTTGGCAACCCAGCCGGTGGCGCAGGGCGCACTGCCGCAGTTGCGTGCCACGACCGATCCCGGTGTGCGGGGCGGCCAGTTCTTCGGCCCGGCCGGGCTCTGGGAGACGCGAGGCAGGGTCACCGAGGCCCGGCTCAGCCGGGAGGCCGCCGATCCGGCCGTCGGCACGCGGCTGTGGGCGGCGGCGGAGGAACTGACCGGCGTCCGCTATCTCTGATTTACGGCGGTCACCGGGCTCCCTGGTCCACGTCGCGTGTGTCGAGGCCCATTCGCCCGATCGAAATTCGAAGTCCCAGAGCCCGGCACGGTGACCCGGCTCGGCACCACACCCGTTCGGACGCGCTTGGTCACCATCTTCTACGACTGCGACCACACCGCGCGCACCCAGGTTCTCCCTGCCCTGCCGGACCTGCTTCACATCCCTGGTGGCGACGGCACCGAAGGGGTCGACGACATAGTTCGCCTTCTCACCCGGGAACTGGCCCACCCCCAGTTCGCCGGTACGGCGGTGCTCGACAACCTCGTCGACATCATGCTGATCCAGTTGCTACGCGCCTGGCTGCCCGGCCGGCCCGGCGACCAGCGCGGCACCTGGCTCGGCATGCTGACCGACCCGGTCGTCCATCAAGCCCTCCAGCACCTCCACGCTGATCCTGCGCACCCTTGGACGACCGCGAAGCTGGCGCCACCCTCGCGGTGTCGCGGGCGACGCTTGCCCGGCGTTTCCCGGCCGCCATCGGCCAGAGCCCGGTCGCCTACCTGACCCAGTGGCGGATGGACCTCGCTGCCGCCCGCCTGCGGGGCGGCTCCGGATCGGTCGAGGCGATCGCCGCGTCTGTCGGCTATCTCTCGGTACCGGCCTTCAGCCGCGCCTTCACACGCGCCTATGGGCAGGCACCTGGCCGCTTCCGCAGCGCCACCCAGCCAGCTTGAGCCGATCGACGTTGCAGTACTAGCCCGCGGATTCGGTCGACTGCCGCTCGGCAGTGATCTGGAGAAGTCCTTCCACGCCGCGGAGGAAGGTCTCGGACACCAACGCGGGGTCGAAGAGGCATCCCGCTGCCATGGCACCGTCGCGGAGCATGACGAAGTGACGCGCGGCGGCGCCTCGGCGATGATCCGATCTACGCCGACGGGATGGATGCCCTCCGAGTAGAAGATCCTGGTGGCCGTGGTGAGGAGCCGCTGGCGCGCCTCGGAGGGCCGGGCCTTCGGTGCGGTGGACGTCATATCGTCATCGCGCCGGATAGAACGTTCGGTCTTGACGATCCGGGGAGGGTCTGTCATGCTGGATGAGACAGAACGATCGGTTTACCCAGCCCCTCCGCTGAAAGGGTCACCCGTGACCACCATTGCTTCGCCCGGTATTTCCCAGACGGCTTCCGCGCTGCGGCGGCTGTACTTCACCCGCTTCGCATTCGCCATCGTCTGGGCGCTCGTGACGATCGCCACCGCCAAGGAGATCAGTCCGCTCGCGGTAGCGCTGTTCGTGCTCTACCCGCTGTTCGACGTGGGCGCCGCGATCTACGACCTTCGTTCGTCGCAGGCCACCGGCTCGCCGGCCCTGCTGTACGTCAACATCGCGGTCAGCCTGCTCGCCGCCGTCGGAGTGGGCGTCGCCAGCTCGTCCGGTATCCCCGCCGTCCTGCGGGTGTGGGGCGCCTGGGCGGTCGTGGCCGGTCTGGTCCAGTTGGTCGTGGGTGTCACCCGCCGCAGGATGGGCGGCCAGTGGCCGATGATCATCAGTGGCGGCATCTCGACTCTGGCTGGTGGGTCCTTCATCGCCAGCGCTGCGGCGGCCAACCCGTCGCTGACAAACGCCGCCGGCTACGCCATCCCCGGCGCCATCTTCTTCCTCATCGCCGCCGTCCGCCTCGGTCGCGCCGCGAAGGCCAACTGACATGACCACCATGGAGTACGACGTCATCGTGATCGGCGCCGGTCCGGTTGGAGAGAACGTGGCCGATCGGGTCGTGCGGGGCGGGCTGAGCGCCGCGATCGTCGAGCGGGAGTTGGTTGGTGGTGAGTGCTCGTACTGGGCCTGCATGCCGACGAAGGCGTTGCTGCGCAGCGCGTCCGCGTTGCGGGCGGCACGTCACCTGCCGGGTGCGCGGGAGGCGGTGACGGGAGACCTGGACGCGGCTGCGGTGCTGGGCCGGCGGGACTCCTTCGCGTCGCACTGGAAGGACGACGGGCAGGTGTCCTGGCTCGAGTCGGCGGGGATCGCGCTGCACCGCGGCCAGGGACGGATCGTGTCGACCCGGGCCGTCGAGGTGACCGACGCCGACGGGGCCACGGCCAGGTTGACCGCGCGGCACGCCGTGGTCGTCGCGACCGGCAGCAGCGCCCTGCTACCGGATATCCCGGGGCTGCGCGAGTCGGCGCCGTGGTCCAGCCGCGAGGCGGCTTCGGCCAGTTCGGTTCCCCGTCGGCTCGCCATCATCGGTGGTGGCGTCGTGGCAGCCGAGATGGCGACAGCGTTCGCCGCACTCGGATCGTCGGTGACGGTGCTGGCCCGCGACGGCCTGCTGCCGTCGGCGGAGCCGTTCGCCGGTGAACTGGTCACCGAGTCGTTGCGCGAGGCCGGTGTGTCCGTACGCCTCGGCGCGGAGGCCGTTGCCGTCAACCGCGACGACAGCGGAGCCGTCCACATCAAGACCGCCGCCGGCGAGCGGATCGAAGCTGACGAGGTGCTGGTGGCGGTGGGTCGCACACCAAACACTCAAGACATCGGCCTCGACCGGGTCGGGCTGGCGCCGGGTGCCTGGCTGGCGGTCGACGACACCTTGCGCGTCGTCGGCGGCGGCGAGTGGCTCTATGCGGCGGGCGATGTCAACCGGCGGGTGCTGCTGACCCATCAGGGCAAGTACCAGGCCCGGGCGGTGGGCGACGTGATCGTGGCCCGCGCGAAGGGTGCGACGGTCGAGGACGGCCGGTGGGGCCGGCACGTGGCGACGGCCGACGAACGTGCGGTGCCACAGGTGGTCTTCACCGACCCGGAAATCGCGTCGGTGGGCCTGACCGCGGCTGCGGCCGAGGCGGCTGGGCTACGGATCCGCGTCGTGGACTACGACCTTGGGGCCGTGGCCGGAGCTTCCCTGCACGCCGATGGCTACCGGGGACACGCCCGCATGGTGGTCGACGAGGACCGAAAGGTGATCGTCGGCCTCACTCTCGCAGGCCCGGACGTCGCGGAACTGATCCACGCCGCGACCATCGCCATCGTCGGCGAGGTCCCGCTGGACCGACTCTGGCACGCGGTTCCTGCCTACCCGACCGTCAGTGAGGTGTGGCTGCGGCTGTTGGAGACCTACGGCCGCTGAATTCAGATCTGCAGCGTTAGTTCCGTCCCAATTCGAGGAGAGTCCCATGCCCACCAAGATCACAATCATCATCGACAACCCTGCGAGCCCCGACGACTTCGAGCGGGCTTACGCGGACGTGAAGGCTGCCGCAGCGACGTTCCCGAAGCTGCAGCGACTCGAGTCCGCGAAGGTGTGGCCGAAGGAGGATGGCACCGCCACCCCCGCGTACCGGACGCTCGACCTCTACTTCGACAGCTACGAAGACGCCTCCGCAGCAGTCGCGACAACCGTTGCAGCTGATGTCTTCGGCGCCCTCGTGGGGACGCAGGTCACGTTCAAGGGGCTGTTCTCGGACATCGAGCAGGCTTAAGGGTTACAAGATCCCCGGGCGTAGGCAGAAACGACGCCTACGCCCGGTTCCTCAGCTGCAGCGGGCTTGTTCGGGCCCAGAATCGCCCGGCTTTTGCACCGTCGTGGTTGCCGCAACCTCAGTGGAATGCGCGCGGCAGTGCCGCTGCCCGCGAGTCCCGAGGTGCTCCCGCTGATCCGGTTGGCACTGGTCTCAGTGCGACTCCGGCAGCGGGAGCATGGCCAGGGGCACATGGTGCTGCCCGGCGTGGATGTCGCGGTCGCGCAGGCTGCCCTGCGCCACGGGGCGCGGGAACGAAATCTTGACGACGTTCAGCGCCGGTATCCGGAAGATGCGGATGGCGTCAGCCGGTACGCCGTAGAGGCGGGCGATCAGCGGCGCGTCCAGGAAGCCCGGGTCGGCTACCAGGGCGTACCCGGCAGTGTCGCGCATGAACAGCTCCATCGTCACCCAGAACGGGCCGGCGTTCTTCGACCGCACCTCCAGCGCGAGGTCGGCGACGGTGCGGGGGTGGGCGTTATCGGACATCGCTGTCCTCCGGGAGGTGGATGCGGAAGAGGCTGGTGGGCGAGTCCACGTCGACGACGTGGTTGAGGACGAACTCGTACGCTGCCCCGCGCTCGGTCTCTGCGGGGGAGTAGGGAAATGCGAGGCTGGGCAGGTAGTCCATGTCGGGTGTGGGCAGGTGCAGCATGAGCGGATTGGCGATCTTCGCGACGGCGGTGGCCGTCTGCTGATCCACGGCGCTGACCAGGAGCATCACGCCGACCTCACGGGGTGTCCGGGTGTCCGGGTCCTTTGCCTCCAGCACGGCGTCGTAGCCGTACAGGCGAATGTCGAAGGCGTAGTCGTCGGCGCTGAGCCCGAGCGTCTGGGCGACCCGATCCGTCGTGACCCGGCGCAGCAGCTGTGCCCAGGTGGTGATCTGGCCGAGGATGTGCGGGTCGCGGATGGCGGTGAACGACATCGTCTCGTAGCCGGTGATCCGGGCCCCCTCAAGCTTGTTCGTGTACGGGGCCGGCTCGAACCGGGAGCCCTCCACCCGTACCCGCCGCTCGTCCAGGGCCCGGTAGGTGGCGTCGGCGACCATCAGCGTGCCGGCCGGTTCCCGCATCGAGAACGGGTCGGCGGTCTCGTAGAGCATGTGCGCGGCGACCGAGGTGGGCGTGCAGGCGACGGCCGGGTCGAGCGGCTCGACGGTGAAGCCGGTGGCGTCGATGGTGGCGAAGACCCCGCTGGAGCGCGGGTTCGTGGTGCACTGCGCGCCGCACTCGATGATCTTGGCGGCGTGCCAGGTCGGGCCGGCCGGCATGCCGGCCATCAGCGGGAAGGCGGCGGCCAGGGCGGTGTCGGTGGCGCGCCCGGCCAGTACCACGTCGGCTCCGCCCGCCAGCGCCTCGGCAATCGGCTCATGGCCCATCATCGCGACGATGTGCTGGCAGCTGTCCAAGGTCGCCGGGTCGAGGTCGCCGGCCGGCGGGAGCGGGTGGATCCGGCCCTTGTCGAGATGGTCCTTGAGGTCGATGGCGCGCTGCTCGCTGTAGATGGTGGCGACCCGCAGGTCCAGCGCTTCCTCAGCCAGGATGCCGCGGGCGATCCCGGCGACCCAGTCCACGCCGGAGTCGGTGCCGCTGGTGCCGCACGAGCCGACGATCAGCGGAATGCGCGCCTTCGCCGCCGCCCGGAGCAGGAGGCGCAGGTCGCGGGCCACGGCCGCGGCGGTGGTCTTGGCCGTGCCGGTGCCCAGATAGTACGGGCCGGAGTCGGTGGACCCTCCGTCCACGGCGATGGCGTCGGCACCGAGTTCCAGTCCACGGTCGACGATCTCGGGCGGGAATCCCGAGCCGAGCATGCCGGAGGGCACGAGAATGCGTACGCAGTCGCGGGTCACGGTTTCCTCATTTCGCGGGTACGAGCCGGTCATCCGACGGTGGTGGCCACGGCGCGGCCGGCCTGGCGGCCGGAGAAGAGGCAGCCGCCCAGGAAGGTGCCTTCCAGCGCGCGGTAGCCGTGCATGCCGCCACCACCGAACCCACTGGCCTCGCCGGCGGCATAGAGTCCGGGCACCGGCTGGCCGGCGCCGTCCAGCACCCGACCATCGAGGTCGGTGTGCAGGCCGCCCAGGGTCTTGCGGGTGAGCACATGCAGGCGTACGGCGATCAGCGGCCCTGCCTTCGGGTCGAGGAACCGGTGCGGCGCCGCGGTCCGCATGAGCCGGTCGCCCCGGTAGTTTCGGAAGTTGCGGATGGCGGCGATCTGCATGTCCTTGGTGAAGCTGTTGGCCAGCTCCCGATCGCGTGCCTCGATCGTGCGCTGGATGTCGAGCGGGTCCAGCAGAGGCTCGTCGGTGAGCGCGTTCATGCCCTTCACCAGCTCGTCCAGCCGGTTGGCTACGACGAAGTCGGCGCCCTGCCGC
The DNA here is from genome assembly GCF_053592955.1 of Micromonospora sp. NPDC002411. Classification (NCBI taxonomy): domain Bacteria; kingdom Bacillati; phylum Actinomycetota; class Actinomycetes; order Micromonosporales; family Micromonosporaceae; genus Micromonospora; species Micromonospora sp. NPDC002411. The sequence continues at coordinate 10,279 of NZ_JBSFBM010000093.1, forward strand.
TTGAATGCCTCCACCGGTGCCGGTGCGCCGCCACGGAGGCGGCCGAGTACCTGTTTGACGCTGCGACCGGTCAGGTCCGGGTTCTGCTCGGAGCCGGAGAGCGCGAACTCCTTCTCGATGATCTTCTGAGTGAGAATGAACCAGCTGTGATCGTGGCCGGTGGTACGCAGGTGGGCGAGTGTGCCGAGGGTGTCGAATCCGGGGTAGAGCGGCACCGGCAGCCGTCGTCCGCGCGCGTCGAGCCAGACCGAGGACGGCCCGGGCAGGATCCGGATGCCGTGCGCGTCCCAGATCGGGTTCCAGTTCTGGATGCCCTCGACGTAGTGCCACATCCGATCGGGGTTGATCACTGCGCCGCCGGCGTCCTGCGTGATGGTCAGCATGCGGCCGTCCACATGGGCGGGCACGCCGCTGATCATGTGGGTGGGCGGCGTACCGAGCCGTGCCGGCCAGTTGCGGCGGACCAGGTCGTGGTTGCCGCCGATGCCGCCGGAGGTGACGATGACGGCCTGCGCGGTGTAGGCGAAGTCGCCGATCTCCTCCCGCGAGCTGGCGGTGCCGCGGGCGGCGTCGCTGGGCTCCAGGACCCGGCCCGTGGCGCCCACCACCGCGCCGTCGCTGACGGTCAGTGCGTCGACCCGGTGCCGGAAGGCGAACCGGACGAGACCGCGTCCGGCGGCCTCCCGCACGATCGCGATGAAGGGTTCGAGCAGGCCCGGCCCGGTACCCCAGGTGACGTGGAAGCGGGGCACCGAGTTGCCGTGTCCGGTGGCGTCGTAGCCCCCGCGTTCGGCCCAGCCGACGATGGGGAACATCTTGACGCCGAGGCCCCGCAGCCACGCGCGTTTCTCGCCGGCGGCAAAGTCGACGTACGCCTCGGCCCAGCGCCGTGGCCACGCGTCCTCGGGGCGGTCGAACCCGGCGCTGCCCTGCCAGTCCTGCCAGGCGAGTTCGGTCGAGTCGCGGATGCCCATCCGGCGCTGCTCGGGGGAATCGACCAGGAACAGGCCGCCGAACGACCAGAATGCCTGGCCGCCGAGGCTCTGCTCGGGCTCCTGGTCGAGTAGCAGGACGGATCGGCCGGCGGTGACGAGTTCGGCGGTGGCCACCAGTCCGGCGAGGCCCGCGCCGATCACCATCACGTCCGCATCCGCTGTCCTGGTGGTCATGCCGGCTCCTTCAATTCGGTGAGCGAGTGGGCGGGCCGGCCGTCGAGGGCGGCGACGAGTTCCTTGGCGCCCTCCATCCCCGCGGCCAGCCGGGCCTCGGCAGTCTGCCCGGCCATGTGCGAGTAGACAGTGATGCCGGCCACGCCGCGCAGGATGCTGTCGGCGGGCAGCGGCTCCACGTCCACCACGTCGAGGGCTGCGCCCGCCAGCCGGCCGGACCGGACCGCCTCGACCAGGGCGGCCTCGTCGACGAGCGGCCCGCGTGCGGTGTTGATCAGGTGCGCGCCTGGCTTCATCCGGGCCAACGCTGCGCTGTCGATCAGATGGCGCGTGAGCGGGGTCAGTGCGGTGTGGACCGACACGAAGTCGGCGTCGCGCAGCAACTCGTCGAGCGTGACCCGGGTGACCGGCGCGGGCAGGCTGCCGGTGCACAGCACTGTCATGCCGAAGACAGCGGCCAGCGGCGCAACGCGCTGGGCCACCGCGCCCTGCCCGATCAGGCCGAGCGTCCTGCCGCGCAGCTCGTGGCCGTCGGTGCGGGGCCAGCCGCCGGCGGCCACCCCGGCGGCCATCGGCACCAGGTACCGGGCCTGGGCGAGCAGCAACCCCATGGTGTACTCGGCCACCGCGTTGGCGTTGATCCCGGGCAGGTTGCTCACGCTGATCCCGAGCCGGCCGGCGGCGGTCACGTCGACGGAGTCGTACCCGACTCCGGTACGCACGACGGCGCGCAGGTCGGATGCCTGGCGCAGCACCTCCGCGCTCATCGGCTCGTTGGCGATCAGCGCCCCCTCGACGCCGGCCAGGGCCGCGATCAGCTGCTCCGGCCGGCGTGGTCCCCGCATGGGGTCGTGCCGCGTGGTGAAGCCGAGCCCGGTCAGGTAGGTGTCCACCTCGTCGCCGGGGGCGAGGTAGTCAGTGGTGATGAGGATGGTCGACATCATTCGCTTCCGGTGAGGGTGACGGCCCGGTTGGCCCGGTGCACACGCTGCAGGCGTTCGAGACGGACGACGACGAGCAAGGCGAGTAGGGAGAGCACGGCGATGTAGAGCGGCATCCCGTCCCAGCCGACCAGGTCGATCACGGCGCCGATCAGGGCGGGGCCACCGAAGCCGCCCAGGTACCAGGTGACCGCGTACAGGCCGGTGTAGGCGCCGAACACCCGGCTGGACGGCGCCAGGTTCCACAGCGCCACCGCCGCGTTGATCGTGAAGGCGGCGGCGCCGGCCGAGGCTACGCAGAACGCGACGACAGTACTGGTGGCGGTCTGCACGACGGCGCCCGCCGCCAGCGCGACGGCGAAGACGCCGATGCCCACGAGGATGATCCGCAGCCGTCCGAAGCGCTCGGCCAGCAGCGCGGCCGGATAGGCGGCAGCCACGTAGACGATGCCGCTGGGCAGGGTGAGCCCGCCCGCCTCGCCGCGGCTCAGGCCCAACGCCTCCATGCCGTACGGGGTGATCAGCGACCGTGAGGCGAACCATGCCCCGCCGAAGAGCAGGACGGTCAGCAGCAGCAGGAGCCGGCGGCGGTCCTGGTCGGTGAACAGTCCGGCGACGATCTGCCGCAGCGGTTGGCTGACCGCGGCGGGACCGGCGGAGGACTCTTCGGCCACCGCGGCCTGGTAGGCCGCCGAGCGGCTGTCGCGCACGTTGGCCAGCAGCACGAACGTGGCGGCCAGCATGATCGCCGACGGGATGACGAACGCCGCCCTCGGATGCTCGTCCACCACGAGCAGGCTGATCAGCGACGCGACGATGATGGTCAGTGCGGTCGCGATCTTCACGACGGCGTTCGCCCGGCTGCGCCGTTGCGGGGGCAGGAAGTCCGGCACCAACGACTCCGCCAGCGGTCGTGTGGTGTTGGCGATCAGCGCGTAGCAGAACATCACCACGACCAGCGTGGCCAGCGACGTGGTCCACGGCAGTAGGACGAAGACCAGCGCGGCCAGGGGCATGCCCACCGCGAGGTACGGGATCCGCCGCCCCCACCGGGTCCGGGTGTTGTCGGACCGGTTGCCGATCCAGGGCTGGATGAAGATTCCCAGCAGGTTGTCCATCCCCATCAGCGCGCCCACGAGCGCCGCGCTCGTCACGTGCTCGCGCAGCAGCACGGGCACCTGATTGTCATAGAAGTTCCAGGTCGACTCCTGGGCGAAGAGTGCGAGGGCTATGAAGAACGTGATCCGCCGGTTGGACACACGTCCACCTCCTTGTGTCCCCGGTCACGGTAAATTGCTGTAGCAAACTCGTCAACAGTTGCAAACGAGTTTGCTATGTCATGCGCTAGAGTGCGGTCATGACGACAGCCGGCACGCTCGCCGATCAGGCGTACCGACAAGTTCGCACCGCGATCGCCACCGGCGAACTCGCGCCGGGAGAAAAGGTCACCGAGCGCGGCATGGCCGAGCGGCTCGCGGTCAGCCCGACCCCGGTCCGCGAGGCCCTGCGTCGGCTGGAGCTCGACGGGCTGATCGAGCGGATCGGGCCGCGTACCGTGCTGGTCGCCGCCATCCGCGACGCCGCCATCGACGACCTCGCCGAGGTGGAGGTCGGCCTGCGTGGCCTCGTCGCCCGCTTCGCCGCCCGACACGCGACCGCCGAGCAGCTCGACGCGCTCGACGCCATTCTCGACCGCGCCGACGACCTGCTGATCCTCCTCAAGGAGCGTTCCGCTCAGGGCGGGCCGGTCGAGCGGCACCTCACCGAACTGCTCGACACCATGCAGCAGTTCAACGACACGGTCAGCGCCTGCGCGCACAACCCGGTGCTGGTCCGAATGCTCGAGCAGAGCCGCGTGTTCTCCCGCCCGCAGCGCCGCGAGCTGCTTCTGCAACGGGTGGCGGAGGACGACACGTTCGGCCTGGAGCGATACAGCAGCCACCGGGCGCTGGTCCGGGCGCTACGGGCAGGCGACTCCGCCGCCGCGGAGCGCATCGCACTCGAGGACTCGCAGGGCGGCCTCGCAGCGCTTCGGGAGGCGCCGTGACCACCCACCGGATCGCCGTGATTCCCGGCGACGGCATCGGCAAGGAGGTCGTCCCGGCCGGCCTCGACGCGCTGCACGCCACTGCGCGTCGTTTCGGCCTGACGCTCGACTTCGAGAGCTTCGATTTCGCCAGCGCCGACTACTGGCAGAGGCACGGCGAAATGCTGCCGCCCGACTGGGAACAGACGCTGCGTGGTTACGACGCCATCTACTTCGGCGCGGTGGGCTGGCCGGAGGTCGTACCCGACCATGTCTCGCTCTGGGGCAGCCTCCTGCAGTTCCGGCGGGTCTTCGACCAGTACGTGAACCTGCGCCCCTGCCGGCTGATGCCCGGCGTCCGCAGCCCCCTGGCCGGCCGGCTCCCCGGCGATATCGACTTCGTCGTCGTCCGGGAGAACACCGAGGGCGAGTACTCCAGCGTGGGTGGGCGGATCTTCGAGGGCACCGACCGGGAAACCGTCCTACAGGAGACGATCATGACACGCGTCGGCGTCGACCGTGTCCTGCGCTTCGCCTTCGAGCTGGCCAGCCGTCGCCCGAAACGGCACCTGACGTCCGCCACCAAGAGCAACGGCATCTCCATCTCCATGCCGTACTGGGACGAACGGGTGGCCGCGATGGGCGAGCGGTTCCCCGACGTTCGCCTCGACAAGTTCCACATCGACGCGCTCGCGGCGCAGTTCGTGCTCCATCCGGAGTGGTTCGACGTGGTCGTGGCCAGCAACCTGTTCGGCGACATCCTCTCCGACCTCGGCCCGGCCTGCACCGGCACACTCGGAATCGCCCCGAGCGCCAACATCAACCCTGGTGGTGAGCACCCGAGCCTGTTCGAGCCCGTGCACGGCTCCGCACCCGACATCGCAGGCAAAGGCATCGCCAACCCGATCGGCCAGATCTGGTGCGGCTCGATGATGCTGGAGCACCTCGGCCACCCCGAGGCCGCCGCCCACCTGCTCGGCGCGGTCGAGGACGTCCTGACGTACGGGCCCGGACAGGCACCATTGACCCCCGACCTGCACGGCACCGGCACGACGGCGGAGCTGGGCCGGGCAATCGCCGAGAGGGTCAGCGAACGTCCGTCCGGCGCCGCATGAGGTGGCGGCAGGTCGTCGCCCCGCTCAACTGGCTGAACGTGTGGCCGGCGGTGCCGACCGAGGCGGCCGCCTCGGGCAGGATGTCGGCGTGATCTTGTTGGTTCCCGCGGACCCGCTGCGGCCGCGTCACCCGGATGAGCACTTCGCCGCAGAGGCGCGGGCTGCACGTGTTGCCGGCCTGGATGTGGCGGTGGTCGACCATGACGCGTTGGCGCGGGGCGGGGATGTGCGCCGCGCGGTCGCGTCGGTATCGAGCAGCGGTATGGCTGTGTACCGCGGCTGGATGCTGCGTAGCGAGCAGTACGCCATGTTCGCTGAGGTGCTCGCTGAGCGTGGTGTGGTGTTGCGGACTGGTGCTGAGCAGTACCGGCTGGCGCATGAGCTGCCTGGCTGGTATGCCGCTCTGGCTTCCGTGACCCCGCCATCAGTCTGGACCACGGGCTCCGAGCGGGCGGACTTCGACCGCGCGCGTGCCGTGCTGGGCGCGGGACCAGCGGTGTTGCGTGACTACAGCAAGTCGATGAAGCACTACTGGGACGAGGCCGCGTTCATCCCTGACCTCGGGGAGGGTGCGGCTGCGTGGAGCGTGGCGAGGCGCTTTCTGGAGCTACGTGACGACGACTTCGTGGGCGGGCTCGTGCTGCGGCGCTTCGAGCGATTCGCCTCGACCGAGGTACGCACGTGGTGGATCGACGGCGTGTGCGTTCTGGTAGGGCCGCATCCCGATAGTCCGAACGATCCGGCGCCGGTCGAGGTCGATTTGGCCCCGGTCGCTCCGTTGGTCGGCGGGCTCGGGCTGCCTTTCATCACCGTGGACCTCGCTCTCCGCGAGGACGGCGTATGTCGGGTCATCGAACTCGGCGACGGGCAGGTCAGCGACCGACCAAACACCATCGCATCTCAAACAATGATCGACATCCTGCTTGCCCGGGTTGGCTGATCGGCTATTCGCCTGAGCGTCCGCTCTCGCCGCCGATCAAGCACCACACGCCGCCGGATCTGTTTGGCCCGCGACGGAACAAGTCGTCGGGCTGGATCGCCGGACCGAGGAGAGGTCGATTCTGCCGCGAGGCGCGCGCTACGCAGTGTCCTGCCGAGCTGGCCTGAGTGCCGTCCGGACGTGCCGATGTGAGCGCGTTCGCTGCTGTTCCCCTATGAGTGTTACTGGAGCAGGTTGAGCTGAGACTTCTCACCCGACTGGCAGCGCGGATGTCACTCACCGGATGTCAGTTACGCGCCGAGGTGGCTGGCCCAGCAAGATGACCTCCGAGAAGATCGCGGTAGCCCGCAGGTGTACACCTCCGAGGAGTGCACCGTCGACGTGGGGCACTCGTCGTCCTCTCGAAGTCGGACAGCGGCAGGCGCGACACCTGACGTGCGCGCCTGCCGCATTGTGGCCTTTCAGCCCTTCGGTGCGACCCGGATGCGGTTCCCGTCAGGATCGGCTGCGAGGAAGGTCAGCCCGAACCCCGCATCGTGAGGCTCGTGCAGGATCGTGACGCCCTTGGACTGCCACTGCTTGAAGATCGCGTTGATCTCGTCGGGTCGTCCACCGCCGATGGCCAGGCAAACCTCACTGGTACGTGGGACGTTCGGCGACAGATCCTCGAACTGGCCGGACCACAGAGCGAGGTCAGCGCCCGGCCCGAGGTCGAAGGTGATGTATCCCGGAGTCTCGAACGAAGGGCTCATGCCGAGGAGGTCGCCGTAGAAACGAGCTGCGGCGGGAGCGTCGTTCACATAGACGATGGACACGACGGACGTGGTGGTCATGGTTGTTCCTTCTCACAGGTCGTAGGTACGCATCCACCAGCCTGGCCGGAATATGCGCCGCATGGTGTCGCAATTTCCTGGAAAACTTGGTGTGTGACCCCGGACCGCTTCTTCGCCGTGATGCTGCTCCTCGATTCGAGGGATGGCGCGACCACACAGGAACTTGCCTCAGCGCTCGGGGTTTCCCTCCGAACCATCACCCGGGACCTGAACTGGCTCCGCGACGCCGGACTGCCCGTGACCGCACACCGGGGCCGCCTCGGCGGCGTGACCATGCTGCCCGGATCCGGGCTCGACCTCACCCGACTCACGCCTGACGAGCGTGATCAACTCTCGCTCATCGGGCTGGATGAGAAGCAACGTGCGGAGCTCGACGCATCGGCCGAAGGCCAGCGCGCGCTCGCCAAGCTCGCCGCTACACAGTCACGTCGAGTTCATGAGCTCCTGCCGCTCACCGACGTCGTGCACGTGGACAGCCGTCCCTGGCACCAGACACGAGCTTCCGGCACGACTCCGGCTTCGCTGATCGGCTCAGTGCGGCGAGGTCGCCAGCTACGGATCGTGTACGACAGCCCACGCGAGTCATGCCCACGCGACCTGGTCGTGGATCCCTACGGGCTGCTCGCCAAGGCCGGCATCTGGTACCTCGTTGCCGACTGTGCCCGAGTGCCACGGATGTACCGACTCGAACGGATCACCACGTGGAAAGAAGTCGACCAGCCACGACGGCTCCGCGAGAACCAAACCCTGGCCACCGTCGCTGCAGCGCTCATTGATCAGTGGGCACACAACCACGCGATAGAGGTCAGCGCCACCATCGACCAGACCCAGATCGAGCGAGCGCAACGGATTTTCGGCTTACGACTCGTCCGGGACAACCATGAAGAATCCGCCACCGGCCATAAGGTGAGAATTCGCTTCATGCATCTTGAGGACGTACGAGCATTGCTGCCGTTCGGAGGCGCCATCACGGTACACGGCCCCACCGAAGCCAGGGCTTACCTCCGCGCCCTCGCCGCCGACCTTGCCCGCCACTATGCGCCGTCACCAACGTCCTGACCAGCAATACCTGGTTGTCCGCGAGGATGCACACCACCCTGACGTCAAGATCAACTAACTCTCATGCCGCTGATCGGGCGCCGCGTCCGTGACGGTGCGTCCAAGCGACCAATGTGGGCGCGGAAGCCAACGCTGGTAACAGCAAGGTCTAGGGGTGCCAGCTCACGATCGGTCGGTGGTCGCCGGTCTGGCTCAAGCCGGGTCTTGGGAGAGCCGACTGGGCCAGAGAGGGTGCGGGGTCCTGTTGCACAACGGAGTGCTTCGGAGCCACGGGCAGCAGATGGCAGTGCTCTATGTTTCCTGGCAGGGGAGGGCGCGCAATTGTGGGCGTGGAGCCAGGCGGGTAGGGCCGCTCGTCGGGCGGTCTCCGATCGGTAGGCCCGGTCGTCGCGCCAAGTCGGGCGAGCCGCCATTTCTCGGCGCCTCTGGCAGCCCCGTCGAGAACCAGATCCAGCCCTGAAACGGCGGGGAGACTGCCGATGTTGGAGTGGCAGCCTCGCTGCCGCGACGCTGCCTCCATCTTTCGACTTCAGCCCTCGGCCCTGGCCTGGGCGCCACGCTTGGGCCCAACGCTGACCGCACCGCACCGCAGCCGCTCATGCCGCCGAGCGGTCGCTATTGGGCGACCGCCTGCCGTCCGATCCCGCGCCTGAACACTTCCCCGCCTGATCGGCAATGTCAGGGTGAAGCGCGGACTTTGCCGAGGAGGGCCATGGCTTCGGATGCGGATTTGATAGGCCGGTCGCTGGATGGCGATGTCGACGCCTTCGTAGAGGTGGTCGAGCGTCATGAGGCCGCCGTCGGTTCGTACCTCGTTCGCCGGGCTGGGCGGGATGCGGCTGAGGACCTCCTGGGCGAGGTTTGGGTTGCGGCGTTCGAGTCGCGGCGATCCTACGACCGGTCGTACAACGATGCGCGGCCGTGGCTGTACGGGGTGGCGTTGAATCGCTTGCGGCGCTACTGGCGGTCCCGGCCGGCCGAGGACCTGGTCGCCGACGTGCCGGACGTCGCTACTGGCTGGGATCCGTGGTCGGCGGTGGACCTCGGCGTGGACGCCCGGGCGGTACTCCGGTCGGCCCTGACGCGGCTCAAACCCGAAGAGCGGGAGGTCCTGAGGCTCGTCGCCTGGGAGGACCTGACCGCAGCCGACGCCGCGCGGGCACTCGGCATACCGGCCGGCACCGCGCGGCGGCTGCTGAGCCAGGCCAGGACGGCATTGCGCGACGCCCCGGGGGTGTCCGCGCTTCTGAAGGACCGCAACAGCGCGAAGGAGAGACACCGATGACCGACGAGCTCGATCTGGTCGGTGCGTTGGGCAGCGCAGAACCACTACGCCCGGAGGCGTATCAGCGGGCGCGGGCGGTGCTGCGAGCGGCTATGGCCGACCCCGGAACCGTACGGCTGCCGGGCGCGATATCAGCGGCGGACACGACTATGGAGGCGACGTCAACCATGGAGACGACGACAACCACGCGGGACCACGAATCCAGGCCGGCGCTTCGGCGCCGCCGCAGGATCGGTATCGCGGGCCGATTGGGCATCGGCGCCGGGGTGGGGGTTGCCGCCGCGGCGGCAGTCGTCGCTGTGGTGCTCAACTCGTCGGCGACCGGGGGCATGGAGGCCAGCAAGGATTCGTCAGCCGCCACCTCTGGCTCGACCACCGTCGACGGGTCGGCCGAGCGCGCGCCGCTGATGACCCTGGCCGGGTCCATCAAGACGGTCACCCCGGCGACGGGCGACGCGTGGCTGGTGAAGGCGACGCAGGTCCACGGCACCAAGACCATGCAGGTCGTCTACACGCTGTACACCGACGGTCACGAGATCTATACGGGCAACAGCGTGAAGGACATCAAGCGTGCGATCGCCCGTCATGAGGACCAGATGACGGACGGCGGTTACGCTCCGCTCCTCAAGGCAGCCGTCGCCGCGGCGGACAGCAGCCCGGCCGACGGCCGGACCCTTGGCCGCCGCGAGCTGGCCCTGCACCACGCTGTCGTAGGACGGCCGGTCCACCGAGCGGAACACCCCGATCGGGGTGTTGCGCAGGTCCAGG
>NZ_JBSFBM010000094.1:0-20379 GCF_053592955.1 Micromonospora sp. NPDC002411
GCTGAGCAACTCGCGGGGTCCGGAGACCCTCACCGACCTGGTCGACAGCCTTGGCGAGCACGCCAGCGCTGGCACCGCACAGGACGCGGCGCGGGCGGTTCCACGAGATCGACAACCCGGCGTTGCTGTGCTGGTCGAAGCACGACCCGGAGACCGGCAACACCGTCATCGTGGTCTGCTCGTTCGACTCGCGCGAGGTGCAGTGGGGCAACACGACGCTGGACATGCCGGCGCTGGGCTTCGACTGGCACGAGCGGTTCACAGTGCACGACGAGCTCACCGGCACGAGCTACGACTGGGGTCAACGCAACGCGGTACGGCTCGACCCGTACCTGCAACCGGCGCACGTGTTGACAGTGCGCCGCCCGACCCCGCCCGCCGAGCCGCTACCAGCGGGCGCCGAGCCGGCCGACCTCACCGTCGCCGAGGTGCCGGACGAACTCTCCGGCGGCACCGCGCCGACGGCTCCCGCGCCGGCAGCTCCGGTATCGGCAGCTCCCGTTCCGACTCCGCCTCGCCGGTCGCGCCCGGTACCGACCCCGCCGCGCCGATCGGCGACCCGTCCGCCCGCCTCCGCACCGACCGACGCTGCCCCGAAGGACGCCCGATGGACCAGCTGATCTCCGGCGCGACGCACGACCCGCACTCGGTGCTCGGCGCGCACCCAACCGACTCCTCGACGACGATCCGCACGCTGCGCCGGGGCGCCGGCGACGTGGTGCTGCTCGTCGGCGACGAGCGGTACCCGATGAAGCGGGTGCACGACGCGGGCGTCTTCGAGGCCACCGTCGAGGGCACCGTGCTCGACTACCGGGTGGAGGTCGACGGCACCGCGCACGACGACCCGTACCGCTACCCGCCGACCCTCGGTGAGCTGGACCTGCACCTGATCGGCGAGGGCCGGCACGAGCGGCTGTGGGACGCGCTGGGCGCTCGGGTCTTCGACGAGGGCGTGGCGTTCAGCGTGTGGGCGCCCAACGCCCGCGGAGTCCGGGTGATCGGTGACTTCACCGGCTGGGCGCCCGACGACGGCTGGCCGATGCGGTCGCTCGGCTCCACCGGCGTGTGGGAACTGTTCGTGCCCAACGCACGCGTCGGTGCCCGCTACAAGTACCGGATCCTCGGCGCCGACGGCCAGTGGCGGGACAAGGCCGACCCCCTGGCCGCGTACGCCGAGGTGCCGCCGGCCACCGCGTCGGTGGTGCACCACTCGACGTACCGGTGGAACGACGCGGACTGGCTGGCCCGGCGGGCCGAACGGCAGCCGCACCAGGAACCGATGAGCGTCTACGAGGTCCACCTCGGCTCGTGGCGACCCGGCCTGAGTTACCGCGAGCTGGCCGAACAGCTCACCGAGTACGTCAGCGGGTTGGGCTTCACGCACGTCGAGTTCCTGCCGGTGATGGAGCACCCGTTCGGCGGTTCCTGGGGTTACCAGGTCACCGGTTACTTCGCGCCGACGTCCCGCTTCGGCGACCCGGACGACTTCCGCTACCTCGTCGACCGGCTGCACGCCGCCGGCATCGGCGTGATCCTCGACTGGGTGCCCGCGCACTTCCCCAAGGACGAGTGGGCCCTGGCCCGCTTCGACGGCACCCCGCTCTACGAACACCCCGACCCGCGCCGTGGCGAACACCCCGACTGGGGTACGTACGTTTTCGACTTCGGCCGCAGCGAGGTGCGCAACTTCCTGGTCGCCAACGCGCTCTACTGGTGCGACCAGTTCCACGTCGACGGGCTGCGGGTCGACGCCGTCGCCTCGATGCTCTACCTGGACTACTCCCGCAACCACGGCGAGTGGGCGCCCAACCAGTACGGCGGTCGGGAGAACCTGGAAGCCATCGCGCTCATGCAGGAGGTGAACGCGACCGTCTACAAGCACCACGCCGGCGTCGTCATGATCGCCGAGGAGTCCACGGCCTGGCCGGGCGTCACCCGCTCCACCGCCGACGGCGGGCTGGGCTTCGGGTTCAAGTGGAACATGGGCTGGATGCACGACACCCTGCTCTACACCTCGAAGGACCCGATCTACCGCCAGCACCACCACCATCAGCTCACCTTCTCCCTGGCGTACGCCTGGAGCGAGAACTACGTGCTGCCGATCAGCCACGACGAGGTCGTGCACGGCAAGGGCTCCCTGGCCGGCAAGATGCCCGGCGACACCTGGCAGCGGCTGGCGAACGTGCGCGCGCTACTGGCGTACATGTGGGCGCACCCGGGCAAGCAGTTGCTCTTCATGGGCTCCGAACTGGCCGACGACCGGGAGTGGAGCGAGGAACGCGGCCTCGACTGGTACCTGCTGCACGACCCGGCCCGCGCCGGTGTGCAGCGGCTCGTCGGCGACCTCAACCGGGTCTACCGGGACACCCCGGCGCTCTGGGCACAGGACACCGACCCGGCCGGGTTCCGCTGGATCGCCGGCGACGACGTCGCCAACAACACAGTGTCGTTCGTCCGGATCGCCCCGGACGGCTCCACGCTGGTCTGCGTGGCGAACTTCTCCGCCCAACCCCTGCACGACTACCGAATCGGGTTGCCGGCCGGCGGGACGTGGACGGAGGTGCTCAACACCGACGCGCACCACTACGGCGGGTCGGGGGTGGGCAACCTGGGCGAGGTACGGGCCGAGGACGTGCCGTGGCACGGGATGGTCGCCTCCGCCGCTCTCCAGGTGCCACCGTTGGGTGCCGTCTGGCTCCGTCAGGGCTGACCCACCACCCGACAACGGCCAACGATGCACTCACCTTGATCAAGTGATGAGAAGTAGGTGCCAGGGTCGTTTCTGACCTACTTTTCATCACTTGATCAGTGCGGCATCCCGCAGGAATCCGCGTCAGACCAGGCCGGCGTCGCGGAGCAGTTGCCACAGGCCGGCGCCGTCCGGCGCGGACAGCCACTTCTGCCCCACCGGCCCCGACGAGGGGCGTCCGGCCGGGGCGGGCAGGGTGCCGGCCAGCACCGACTGCGTCGGGGAGAGGCGGCGGATCGCCACCCCGGCGACGTTCTCCGGGTGGGCGGCGGCGAACTCCCGGTAGATCTCCTGGTCGTGCTGGCCGTCGTCGCCGACGAGCAGCCAGCGCACGTCGGGGAACTCCTTGGCCAACCGGGCCAGGGTGGACCGCTTGTGTTCCATGCCGCTGCGGAACCAGCGGTCGGCGGTCGGGCCCCAGTCGGTGAGCAGCAGCGGCCCGGCCGGGTAGAGGTGCCGGGACAGGAAGCGGGTCAGGGTGGGTGCCACGTTCCACGCGCCGGTGGAGAGGTAGAAGACCGGCGCGCCCGGGTGCGCGGTGACCAGCCGCTCGTAGAGCACCGCCATGCCGGGTACGGCGGCTCGGGCGTGTTCGTCGAGCACGAACGTGTTCCAGGCGGCGAGCAGCGGTCGGGGCAGCGCGGTGACCATCACCGTGTCGTCGATGTCGGAGAGGATGCCGAACTTGACCTCCGGGTCGAGGATGCGCACCGGCGCGTCGACGGGTTCGGCGTCCGGGACGCTGAGGCGGACGGTGCCCCAGCCGGGCGGCAGGTCGGCCTCGACGAGTGTGTCGACGAAGCCGCTGCGGTCGGCCTGGGTCTCGTGCCGCACCCCGCCCGCCTCGATGGTCACCGTGACGTGCTTGTTGGGCAGCGTGGTGAAGCTGCGCCAGCCGCGGACCTTGTCCAGTCGACCCCGCTGGCGGGTGTCCGGGCGTCCCAGCAGCACCCGGCACATCACCCGCACCCAGCCCGGAGCGCCGTAGCCGGTGTACGCGACGATGTTGACCCGCCAGCCGGTGCGCCGCAGCCGACGCTGCACGAGCTGGTGAACGGCGTCCTCGATCCGCGCAGCCCGGTGCAGGTTCGGAACGGCCAGCTGGCCGGCGGGAGTGGGTGGCACGCGCCAACCCTGCCACACGGCGACAGCCGCGGCCACGCGAGTGGCCTCCGACTGTGCTGATCCACCTCGGCGGCCCGACGGAACGTGAAACACTCCGGTCGGGACGACGACGGGGGCGTTGGTCGTGTCGCAACCAGAGCAGCACCGTGGGCGATGGCGTCCGCGACTCGACCGGCCGGCGCTCGTCGCGCTGCTGTTCGGGGTGGCCGGTGTGGTCTACCGACTGGTCCTGACCCTGTTCACGGTGCCGGTGTCGAACAGCGACGAGGCCACGTTCGGCCTTGCCGCGCTGCACATCGGGCAGGGCCGGGAACGCCCGGTCTTCCTCTACGGCCAGCACTACATGGGGATGGTGGAGTCGTACCTGGCGGCGCCCCTGGTGGCGGTGGTCGGGCCGAGCTGGCCGGTGCTGCGGTTGCCGATGCTCGCGCTGTACGCGCTGTTCCTCTATCTGATCCACCGGTTGACCCGCCGGATCTGCACACCCTGGTTCGCCACCTTCGTCGTCGGCCTGCTCGTACTCGGAGGCGAGCGGGTGGTGCGCGACCAGCTCACCGTGGTCGGCGGTCGGCCCGAGGTGAAGCCGGCGGTGCTGTTGATGCTGCTGATCACTGTGGGGTTGGCCGCCGGCACGATCCGCCGCCGACGACTCGCTGTCACCGCGTTCGGCCTGCTCGTCGGGCTGGCCCTCTGGTCGGACTGGCTGATCCTGCCGTACCTGGCGGTGGCCGGGCTGGCCCTGGTCTGGGCGGCGCGGCGGGAACTGCTCGGCTGGTCCGGTCTGCTGCTGGTGGCCGGGGTCGCCGTCGGCGTGGCACCGATGATCGTCGACAACCTGCGGGCCGGGCCCGGTGACGACTCGCTGTCGGTGTTCCGGGAGATCAGCACCAAGGCCGGGCCGCTGCCGCCGTGGTCCGACCGGATCCGGGGCGGGCTGCTGGAGGGGGTGCCGCTGGCGCACGGGCTCTGCCCGGTGGACGGCTGCGGTCGGTGGCAACAGTGGTTCGGGGTGCTGTATCCGGTGCTGCTGCTGGCCGGCGCGGTGTTCGCCGCGCTCGCCTACCGCCGGGCGGCCCGGCCGCGCGAGGAGCAGGCTGACCGGGCGGCTGCGGGGCCGCGCGGGGCGCGGGTCGGGCCGGTCGTGCAGCTCGCGCTGGTCGTCGGTGCCGCGTTGACCCTGTTGTCGTACGTCCGCAGCCCGCTCGCCGCGACCAGCCCGCTGGACAACGCCCGGTACCTGTCGGTGCTGCAACTGTCGCTGCCTGCGGTGCTCTGGCCGCTCTGGGTGGTGGCGGTCGCCTGTTGGCGGGGCACTGTCGGCACGCTCGGACGGCTCGCCGGGGCGCTGTCCACCGCCGTGCTGGCCGCCCTGACCGCGACCGCGCTGCTGATCACGGTGCTCTTCGCGGCAACCGGCACGGCGGCGTCCCGGACCGAGGAGCGCCAGGCCCGGGAGTTGGCCGCCGCGCTGCGGGCCAACGGCCCCCACCAGGTGTACGGGGACTACTGGACCTGCAACCGGTTGATCTTCAACACGGACGAGACGGTGGTCTGCGGGGTGCTCGACGGCGACCTGTCCCCCGGGCAGAACCGCTACCTGCCGTACTGGCGGCAGGTCGGTCGGGCCGATCGGCCGGGTTACGTGACGGAGGTCGACTCGCCGATGGACCGGAGGCTGCGCCGGCTGCTCGCCGACCGGGGCGATGCCGCACCGGTGCGCGAGGTCGGTGGGTATCGCGTGTACCACCCCGACACCCCGGTGCGCCCCTGGCGGTAGTGGCGGGTCGTACGCTGGCCGGGCCGCCGCCGTTGCACCGCCCGAGGAGACCCATGCTCATCCTGCTGCCGCCCTCCGAGGGGAAGGCCGACGCCGGCACCGGACGGCGCTGGTCCCCGGACCGGATGTCGCTGCCAGAGCTGAACCCGGCCCGGGAGCGGGTGCTGGACGCGCTGGTGGCGCTCTGCGCCGGGCCGGACGCGGAAGCCGCGCGGGCGGCGCTCGGGCTCAGCGAGGGTCAGCTCGGCGAACTGCGCCGCAACGCCCGACTGCGGGAGGCAGCCACCGCGCCTGCCGAACGGCTCTACACCGGGGTGCTCTACGAGGCGTTGGACCTGGCCTCGCTGCCGGCCACGGCGCAGCGGGCGGCCCGCCGGTCGATCATGATCAGCTCCGGGTTGTGGGGCGTGGTCCGGCTGGCCGACCGGATCCCCCCGTACCGCTGCCCGATCGGCGCTCGCCTGCCGGACGTGGGGGCGCTGTCGGCGTACTGGCGCGCCGAGCTGGCGCCGGTGCTGGACGCCGCCGCAGGCAACGGCCCGGTGCTGGATCTGCGCTCCGGCGCGTACGCGGCCACCTGGACGCCGCGCGGGAAGCTGGCCGAGCGGACGGTCACCGTGCGGGTGCTGCACGAGCGGGAGGTCGACGGCGTCCCGGTCCGCTCGGTGGTCAGCCACTTCAACAAGGCGACCAAGGGACGTCTGGTGCGTGACCTCCTCGTCGCCGGCGCTCGACCGCGCACCGCCACCGAACTGGTCGGCGCGTTGCGGGAGTTGAAACACACGGTCGTGGAGCAGACCCCCGCGCGCGGGCGGGCACGGCAGGTGGATGTGGTGGTCACCGACCTCTGACGGGTCGGCAGCCGCAAGATTTGCTCAAGGCTGGGCCGGAGCAGTTCCGTAACGGGGGCGCAGGGGCCACGGTAGGGACACCCAGACTCCGACGAGGGAGCCTCCGTTGACCTCCGAACCCGCAGTGCTCGACCGGCCCCGCCCTCCGGCGCTGCCGTCTCCGATGGACTGGCTGACCCTGGGCGACGCGTTCGAGGCCGCCTGCCTGCTGCGCTGCACGCCGCCCCCGGCCACCGCCCGGTCGAGCACAGCACTCCCGGCGTACGCGTCGGGGGTGGAGTTCAACCGGGAGGACGCGGCACAACGGATGCGGCAACTGCTCGCCCGGCTGGACATCCCGGTCACCCACGAGGTCGCCGTCGGAGGTCTACGCCGCCGCTACGAGCTGCATCGGCTGTGGGTGCCCCAGGAACACCGGGGCGCGTACACCCGGGTGGTGGACGCGGGTTGGTGGCAGGGGCGGCGTGAGCTGCTCGGCGGGCCGCTGCCCGGGGCCTCGCCGGCGCGCCGACGGTTGGCCACCCGGCTCTCGGCGGCGGCCTGGCGCTCGGCGCTGCTGGCCGCCGGGCGGCACGTCCGCCGGCACATCCTCGGCGTGCGGCTCACCGACCGGGAGCTGGCCGCGGTGCTGATCCGGAGCGCGGCGGTGCTGGACGTGCCGGCCCGGCTCCGCCCCGGCACCGGCTGCTTCCTGGTCAGCGTGAACGACGGCCCGGACCGGGCGCGGATCCTGAGTAGCGCTGCCCTGGAGCCGGCGCGCGGGCCAGCGACGCCGCGCGGCACGGCCCCGCCGTCGACTCGGGCCGTGGCCACGGCGACGGCAGGACGCCCGCCCTACTGATCCCGCCCGGCGCACCGACGGAGGGCTTGCGCGCACGGGCCCGACGGCGCACAGTGCACCGCGTGAGTCGTACCTTGTCCCGCAGGCCCGGACGCCACCGCGCCGGGTGGGCGGCCCTGTTGACGGTGCTGCTGACCGCGGCCCTGGCCGCCGGATGCCGGGACGCCCCGACCGCGCCGACGACGATCCGGATCGCCACCGGCAGCCCCACCGCCGTCTACTACGCGTTCGGGCAGTCCCTGGCGGCCATCCTCAACCGGGACCTGCCCGACGTGCGGGCCAGCGTGGTGATCACCGCCGCGTCGGCGGAGAACGTCCAACTGGTCGGTTCGGGCGCGGCCGAGCTGGGCTTCACCCAGGCCGACGTGCTGCCCACCACCATGGCGGAGAACCCGACGGTCGAGGCCATCGCCCGGGTGTACGACGACCAACTGCACCTGGTCACCACGGGCGGCGGCCCGGTCCGCACGGTCGCCGACCTGCGCGGCCGTCGCGTCTCCGTCGGCGCACCCGGCTCGGGCACCGAGATCACCGCGACCCGGCTGCTGGAGGTGGCCCGCCTCGGCGGCGACGAGATCCGTCGGGAGCGGCTCGGGCTGGACGACTCGGTGGCGGCGTTGCGGTCCGGGCGCATCGACGCGTTCTTCTTCTCCGGCGGGTTGCCGGTGCGGGGCATCGAGGAGTTGGCCTGGCGCAGCGCCACCCGGATCGTGGACCTCAGCGAGTGGACCGAGCCGCTGCGCGACCGCTACGGCCAGGTCTACGTCTCCCGGGACATCCCCCGCTCGGTGTACGGGGTGGACGCGGTGACCACTGTCGCCGACCCGAACTACCTCATCGTCCGGGCCAACCTGCCGGAGCAGTTGGTCCGGGAGGTGACCAGGCTGTTGATGGAACGCCGTGCCGAACTGGCCGCCGCACATCCGGCGGCGGGACGGATGAGCCCCCGCTCGGCGATCGTCACCGCGCCGCTGTCGCTGCACCCCGGGGCCGCCGACTGGTACCGGGCGGCCAAGCCCTGACGACCCGCCCTCAGCGCGCCGGGGCGGGCCGCAGGTCGGCGGGCGGTTCCTCGTCCACGGGCTCCGCCGCCGGGTCGGGCTCCGCCGCCGGGAACCACAGGGCGGCGACCAGGCCGCGCGACTCCCCCGGGCGCATGGTGAGCCGCCCGTCGGAGGCGTCCACCAGCACGGCGGCGATGGTGAGGCCCAGCCCCGCGCCGTCCACGTTCTGCGCGTCCGGCGCTCGCCAGAACCGCTCGGTCGCCTGGCGGAGCTGACTCTCGGTCATGCCAGGGCCGGAGTCACGCACCTCCAGGGACACCCCGTCGTCGCGGCGATCGACGGTCACCGTCACCGCCCCGCCGGCCCCGCTGAACTTCACCGCGTTGTCGATCAACGCGTCCAGCGCCTGGTCGACGGCTGTCGGCACGGTCTGGGCGTACGCCGGGGCGTCGCTCGTAGCCAACCGCAACGCGACCGACCGGTGCCGGGCCAGCGGCGCCCACGCGGACACCCGGGAGGCTGCCACCGCGGCGGCGTCCACGGTGACCCGCTCGTTCTCCTCCCGTTCGGCCCGGGCGAGGGTGAGCAGGGCGTCGAGTACCAACGCCAGTCGGTCGGTCTCCTCCAGGGCCAGCTGGTGCTCGGACCGGCCGTCGGGGTCGGTGAGGCTGGGGCCCAGCTCCTCCACCCGCAGCCGCAGCGCGGTGAGCGGGTTGCGCAGTTGGTGGCTGGCGTGCGCGACGAAGGCGCGTTGCCGGTCCATCACGTCGGACACCACGTCGGCCATGTGGTTGAAACTGGTCGCGAGCCGGCGTAGCTCCGGAGGGCCCAGGCGGTGCTGCACCCGGGCGCCGCGATCGCCCTCGGCGATCTCGTGGGTGACCGCGTCCAGTTCGGTGACCGGGCGCAGCACCCAACCGGCCAGCCCGAACGCGGTGAGCACGCAGGCCAGCACGGCGAGCAGACCGGCCAGGGCGAGCAGCAGCCACCACGCGGCGACAGCTCGGCGGATCGGGCCGGACGGCGACGCGATCACCACCGCGCCGAGCACCTCACCGCCGTCGTTGATCGGCGCGGCCACCACCACCGGGTCGGTCGTCCAGGGCCAGACCGACTCGGGCGCGCTGGTCTGCTGCCCGGACAACGCGATGTCCAGAACCATCGCCGTCCCCGGGCTGGGCTGCCACCTCGGCGACGAGACCGGGGTGCTCCGGTCCCGGTCGACGACCGCGACGCCGATCGCGTACAGGTTGTCGTAGCTGTTCAGCTCCGACTCGATCGGGCCCGGCCCCCCGTCGCGCAACGCCGGGCCGGCCAGCGAGGCGAACCGGGTGGCGTCGGCGAGCCGGTCGGCGCGGACCCGTTCGGTCTCCCGGCTGGCCATGGTGGCGGCGAGCGGTGTCTCCAACGCGATGAGGACGAGCACCATCAGCAGCAGGTAGCTGATCACCAGTCGGCGGCGCACGTCAGCCCCTCACGCGTCACGCAGTCGATAGCCGACGCCGCGGACGGTCTCCACCAGGCGGGCGTCACCGAGCTTGCCGCGCAGCGACCCGACGTGCACCTCGACCGTGTGCCGATCGGCCCAGGTGGTGCCCCACGCGTCGAGCAGGATGCGATCGCGCGGCACCGCCACCCCGGGCTGGCGGGCCAGCGAGAGCAGGACGTCGAACTCCTTGCGGGTCAGGGTGACGGCGCGGCCGTCCACGGTCACCGTCCGGGCAGCCACGTCGATGCGAACCGACCCGGCCTCGATGAGGTGTCGCTCCGGCGCGGCGTTGGCGGCCCGGCGCAGCACCGCCTCGATCCGGGCCTGCAACTCCACCATCGAGAACGGCTTGACGACGTAGTCATCCGCGCCGAGGCGCAGACCGAGCACCCGGTCCCGCTCCTCACCCCGCGCGGTCACCGCGATGATGCCGAGCTGGCTGCTGCGGCGGCGCAGCTCGCGGCACAGGTCCGTGCCGTCGCCGTCGGGCAGGGTCAGATCGAGCAACACCAGGTCACACGGGGCTGCGGAGAGCGCGGCCGCGACCGTGGCCGCGTGCTCCACCTCGTATCCACGGCGGGTCAGGGCGGAGGAGAGCGCACCGGCGACCCGGCGGTCGTCCTCCACCAGCAGGATCCGCACCCGTGCCTCCGTCCGTCGCAACCGTTCTGCGAATGGTGGCAGAAGGGGGCGCGGAGCGGGAGGCCGCCTACCCGCTACAAACCGAAGACGTCGTCGGCGGTGGCGTCCCGGACGCCGTCGGTGAAACCACGGAAGCCCGGGTCCTCGTGGCTGGCTGGCACGCTCGTGACGTTGACACCGCTGGCCTGGGTGACCGCGTCGACCAGGGGCGGATAGTCGATCTCGGCATCCTGGAAGGCGTCGTCGTCCGCCTCAGCCAGGTTGATCACGTGCTGGACGTCGTCGGACGGAGTGTCCGGGTCCTCGGCCCACTCGCCGCCAGCCCGGTAACACTCGTCGTACAGCGCGCGCTGGCTGTCGGTCCAGTCGTCGTCGTAGCTCTGCATCGCCCATCCCCTCCGCGGCCTTGACCTGAGCATGCCCGGCGGGAGGTGACGAGCGCGGCGGTACCGGGGAAACCGGCTCGGCGCGCCCACGGCAGCGCCGTAGGCTAACGAAGTGATCTACAAACTGCTGTCCAGCACGGAGTGGGACGACGCCCTCGCCGCCGGCGCCTTCACCGGCTCCGCCCTGGACAGGCAGGACGGTTTCATCCACCTCTCCGGCGGCGACCAGGTCGTGGAGACGGCGCGGCGACACTTCGCCGGCGTGACCGGGCTGACGCTGCTGAGCGTGGCGGAGGACCGGCTGGGCGACGCGTTGCGGTGGGAGCCGTCGCGCGGTGGGCAGCTCTTCCCGCACGTGTACGGTCCGCTGCCGGTCGCCGCGGTGGTGGCGGCGCAGGCGTTGCCCGCGGACACCCCGGTCGCCGAGGCGGTGGCCACCCTGTTGGGCTGACACGGTCGCGCCCGGCCCGACAGGTGTCGGGCCGGGCGCGCAACGCCATCCGTGCGGACTCAGCGGCAGAGCCGGCTGATCTCCTCCTGGAACCGGTCCATCGGGTTCGCCTCGGCGGGGCCGAGCAGGTAGGTCTTCAGCTCCCGCCGGGCCTCGGTCATCGGGTCGTCGCCGGCCCGCGTCACCGACACGATCTTCTCCAGCTCACCGCAGTCCTTCGAGAGCAGGTACGCGGCCCGGGCCGTCGGGTAATCCCGGCGGAACTCGTCCTCGGACAGACCGGCCGGGTTTGCCACCACGTACGGGCGCTGACTCTGCACGAAGTCGGAGACCACGCTGGACACGTCGCTGATCAGCAGGTCGGTCTGGTTGAAGCAGTCGAACAACGCCGGCGTACGACCGGTCACCACCAGGTGCGCGGTGCCGTCCAAGGAGGACGCGTCCGCGTTACCGCCGGCGGCGCGGATGGCCGCGACGATCCGCTCGTGTGCGGCCCTGGCCTTGTTGGAGCGCGACCCGGTGAGCGGGTGCGGCTTGTAGACCAGTCGCAGCCGAGGGTTCGTGGCCAGCAGCCCCTTGACGATCCGCTCACCCATCAGCACCAGCGAGGTGTGGTACGGGTCGTCGTCGAGCCAACCCTCCCAGGTGGGGGCGTAGAGCACTGTGAACGGCCGGTCCACCGACTCGGCGCCGAAGGTGTGCACCCCGGCGAGCTGCGGCCGGCCGATCTCGACGATGTCCGAGTCGAGCACCCCCACGCCGGCCCGGGCGTACCGCTCCCGCCCCGCCAGCCCGGCGACCCAGACCTCGTCGTACACCTTGCTGTAGGGGTTGACGCTGGCCTGCTTGTCGCTGTCACCGTGCCCGACGAAGACGTGCTTCGTGGTGGGCTCGCGAAGCATGTGGATGTTCGCGCCGACGTTCGCGGCGTACAACGCCGCGCGGATGCCGCGAAGGTCGAGGTTCATGAAGTCGACACCGGCCGGTACGCAGATCACCGGCAGCCGGGTGTCGGCCAGTTCCAGGAACGCGTCGCGGCTGCGCATCAGCACCACCGCGCGCTGGTGGAGCGCCTCGGTCGGAGCGAGCCACATGTTGGCCTGGTAGACGTCCTTGGCCGGGCCTGCGAAGTAGAGCGCCACCTCGGGTCGGTAGGTGTCCATCCACCGCTGGACGGCGGGCAGCACCACACCCTGCCCGGCGCCCTGACCCCGGCCTCGCAACCAGGTCAGAGCGGTGATGGCACCCACCACACCGGTCATCACGACCGCCACTGCGGCGGCGACGAAGAACGGCGTCGGGTCGTGCCGCACCGCGGCGGCCACGGCGGCCGGAACGAGCAGCAGGTTGAGCAGGGGCATCCGGTCACCGGTGACCGCCGCCACCCAGGCCGGCAGTTGGTTCGCGGAGCGCAGGTCGCCCAGATCGATGTTGCGCACCATCGCGGAGAGCGGGTTACGACGCTCGATCATGACGGAGAGCGCGCCGGCGAAAACGGACACGACCCACACCGCGGCCGGCAGCGCCAGCAACAGGGTCAGCTCCCCGCCGCTGAGCCGCACCTCGGCGGCGACGAGCAGAACGGCCGCGAGGTCCCGGGTGAGCTGCCGGTACGACCAGTGCAGGCCCACCTTCTCCAGCAGCAGGTGCGACGACGGCGACCAGCGGGCGACGGCGAACTCGCCGATGACGGCGGCGAGCCCTGCGACAGCGAACAGACCGATCCAGCCGAATACACCACCGACGAGCATGACGAGGTAGGCCACCACCAGCAGGGCACTGTGGGCGGCCACTCCGAGGCGTCCTGTCAACGTGCCGAACAAACGAGTTCGCTCCCTACAAGATTTCGTTGCGGGCTGTGCCCGTGAATGGATCGACGCCACTCCCCCGTCGCGCGGCGGGTCGACCGCAGCCGCCTGCGCGTGACTGCGACCTTAACGCGAGGGGACGCCCGAGCGTCACTCGGGTATCCGGCACCATTTCGGGCAAAGCTCCGCGCCTGGGTGCGCCCGACCCATCCCTGGGTCGGGCTGCTCGACAGGGATCCGCTCAGGCGACCCGCCGGAAGCAGATCATCGCCCCGGGCGCCTTGCGCGCGGCGAACTCCTGGTAGCCGAGCTGCGGCGCGGTGTCGCGCGCGTACTGGTTGCCCTTGTAGACGCAGATGGTGCCCACGTCGAGGCGGTCCAGCGCGGGCGCCAGCTCGGCCGGCGCCGGGGCGCTGACGCCGTCGGCGAAGCCGGCGAGCAGCAACCGGTCCTTGGCGAACTGCGAGTTGAGGTCGTACTCGACGAGGTAGAAGTCGCGGGGCAGGACGACCCGGACCTCGCTGGTGACGATCGGCGTGGTGCGCATGATCACCTTCGGGGCCAGCAGCATGCCCTCCGGGCGGTCCAACTCCTTGATCCAGAACGCGATCTTCTGACGCTGCTGCGGAAGCTTCCAGGTGGGCCGCTCGTGCACCTCGACCCAGCTCTTCGGCGACCACATCGGAGTCGCGAACAGGGCGAACGCGGCAACCAGCAGCACCGCGACCCCGCCGGCCGCCGCGCGCCGCAGCGCCGGTGTCGGCGCCGGCACGCGCACGGTACAGAGCAGACCGATCAGCGTCGGCAGGGCGAGCAGCCACGGCACGCGCCAGAGCACCACCGAGATGCCGCTCAACGCGCTTATCAGCTCCAGCACGCCGGGTACGAACATCACACTCAGCGCCAGGGTGGCGCCGGCGATGAGCAGCGCCGGGGTGCGCCGACGGGCGAGCAGTGGCCCGCACCACAGCGCCAGACCGCTGATCACCCCGACCACGCCGAACAACAGCGTCCGCCGGTAGGTGGAGGCCGCGTTGTAGAAGGCGTCGTCCGCGCCCTCCGCGGCCATCCCGCCAAGCAGCAGCCGCGAGACCACCAGTGAGCCGATCGGGTACGCGAGAGCGGCGACCGCGGCGACGATGGCGGCCTTCCAGCGCCCGACCAGGAGCATGGCGAAGCCGGCGGCGCCCACCAGCATCGGCAGGATGATCGCCGCGGTGTTGGTGAGGCCGATCGCGGTGATCGAGAGCGCCACGATGAGAACCAGGCTGCGCCGCGACCGGTTGTCGAACCACTCGGTCAGGTAGAGCCACATCAGCGGGATGACCGCCGAGACGAACATGCCCTTGCCCTCGTGTAGCCGAGGAAGGTGGAACGTGCCCAGCGCGGCGTCGCCGCCGGCGACGAGGTACAGGTAGGCGATGGCCACGGTGAAGGCGAGCACCGGGCGACGCGAGGCCCACCGGTGCGTCAGCCGCCAGAGGGCGAGCGCGGCGAGCACCGCCATGATCGGCAGCAGCACGTACCAGAGGGCCGAGCTGGCGTGGATGCCGACGACGTTGGCGAACGCACCGTCGAAGACCTCGATCGAGGGGATCGGCGGCTGCGAGCCCATGGCCGGCAGGACGTTCTCGGAGAACAGGAAGTCGTTGAGCGGGACCAGGTCACGCTCGGCGATCCAGACCGACTTGCCGACGTAGTACACGTCGTCCGGGGTGTTGCGGGCCATGAAGAACGAGGAGATTCCGACCAGCACCGAGATGACCAGCGCGTACGTCGACTGCGCTGCGGTGGGCGCCGGGGCGGCCGGGTTGGGGACCGGACCGTCGAGCCAGGCCCGGCGGAGGAGCAGGATCCCGCCGACCGCGGCGAGCAGACCGGCGACCGCCGGAATCCACCACGTGAGGCTGACCCCGGTCCCGGCCACACCGGCGGAGACTGCCGCGACGGCGGCGGCGACCAGCACCCCGATCAGCAGGCGGCGGTCGACGGCGGGCCGCTCCACGGCCGGCTCGCTCGGCTCGCCGGCAGCGGTGGTGGCGGGTGCCGTGGCGGCGGCCGAACGGCGACGGCGACGGACGAGGGCCACCACCGCGAGCAGTACGCAGGCGACCAGCCAGATCCGGAAGGTCACCGACGGGCGCAGGTCGCCCAGGAAGGCCGCGTGGTAGAGCACTGTGAAGAGTGCGAACGCCATCACCGCCCCGTCGGTGAGCAGCGCCGGGGCGTCGGCCACCAGTGCGCGTACCCGGGACGCCAGGGCGCGACTGTCGGCGGGCCGGGTTGCCTGCTCGGCCCCGGGCGTCGGATCCGAATCGGCGGGCGCTACGGCGATGCTGTCGACGTTGGCCACGGGCGTCCTTACTCGTCAGGCGGATCAGGGTTTTCGGCGTGGTGACAGCCGGGTGTCAAGGGGGCAGCGTAGCGGAATCGGACAGGCAGACCGATGCTGCGGGCGACCGAGTGTCGGACGCCTGGTCAACCCGGGATCGGGGCCGGCCGGGGTCGGGGCAGGACGCTGTCGGCGCCGAGCCCGGCGGCCACTGATTCGACCAGGTTGTCGAGGTAGCTGTCGGTGAGCGGCAGTCGGGCGATGGCGAGCCGCCAGTAGAGCGGGCCGACGATCAGGTCGATCGCCGCGTCCGGGTCGGTGTCGGCGGGCAGCTCGCCGCGCTGCACCGCGCGGGTGACCAGGCGACCGCCGATCTCCTGTTGGCGCGCGTGCAGCACCCGACGCAGGGTCTCGTCGATGCTCGGGTTGCGGGCGGCCTCGGCCAGCAGGTCCGGGATGATCTGCGACGCCAGCGGGTGCCGCAGCGCGTGCGCCACGGCCTGGAACAGCAGGGCGAGGTCACCGCGCAGGGTGCCGGTGTCCAGCGCCGGGAGTTTGCCGTGTGCCGCCGCGGCGACGATCTCCAACACCAGGTCGAGCTTCGAGCTCCACCGCCGGTAGATCGCCGTCTTACTGACGCCGGCCCGCCGGGCCACCGCCTCGATGGAGAGCCGGCCGTAGCCGACGGCGGCGAGCTCTTGCATCAACGCACGCCGGATCGCCGCGGTGATCTCGTCGCGCAGCACCGCCGCTCCGGCCGGGGCCCGCCTCTTCTCGGTCGTCATCCAGGGCTCTTATCGCAGGTCACGCGGACCAGCGTAACGCAACGACGATACGGTTGCGTCCCGACGTGTTTCGGACTACTGTCCACGCAGCGACGAGGCGGCGCCCCGCGCACATCTCCCACTAGGATCCCATCGTCGCGAGCCACCCCGTCTGCACAGAGATCGGAGCGCCATTTCCATGGCCACCACCGCGCTGGTCGACCCCGACACGGGCCTGACCCAGGCGCAGCTGGCCGCTCGACACGGGCTACGGGTCGCCGGTGAGCGCCCCAGCGTCGTCGAGTACAGCCGCCGACTATGGGCGTACCGCCACTTCATCGCCGCGTACGCCAACGCCAAGCTGGTCGCCTCGTACAGCAACGCCAAGCTGGGTCAGCTCTGGCAGGTGCTCACCCCGCTCACCAACGCGGCGGTCTACTACCTGATCTTCGGGGTGGTGCTGGCACAGAACGACATGCCGAACTACATCGCCTACCTGACCACCGGGCTGTTCATCTTCAACTTCACCCAGAGCGCCGTCCTGACCGGCACCCAGGCGATCAGCAGCAACCTGGGGTTGATCCGGGCGCTGCACTTCCCCCGGGCCAGCCTGCCGCTGTCCACCACGCTGACGCAGTTCCAGCAACTGCTGGCCTCGATGGTGGTGTTGATCGGCATCGTGCTGGTCACCGGCGAGCCGATCACGCTGAAGTGGCTGCTGCTGATACCGGCCCTGTTCCTGCAGGCGGTGTTCAACGCCGGCGTGGTGCTGCTGGTGGCCCGGATGGGTTCCAAGGCGAGCGACCTCAAGCAGGTCATGCCGTTCGTCCTGCGCACCTGGATGTACGGATCCGGCGTCCTCTACAACGTCAGCCTGTTCGAGCGGCTGCCGGCCTGGGCGACGACGGTCGTGCAGTACAACCCGCTGCTGGTCTACATCGAGCTGGCGCGGTACGCGCTGCTCGAGGAGGCACCGCTGCTCAACGAGTCGCTGACCCAGCTCTGGCTGGTCGGCGCCGGGTGGGCCCTGGTCGCCGGGATCGGCGGGTTCATCTACTTCTGGCGCGGGGAACAGGAGTACGGCCGTGGCTGAGCACGTCGACACGCCCATCGAGGCGACCGCGACGATGACCCCGACGCAGGAGCGCATCCCGACCGTCGTGGTCGACGACGCGCACATCATCTACCGGGTGCACCAGGGCGCCGGCGGTGGCACCACACCGGTCGCCGCGCTGCGCCGACTGGTCAAGCGCACCTCCGCGCCGAACATCCGGGAGGTGCACGCGGTCAAGGGAATCTCCTTCACCGCGTACCGGGGTGAGGCGATCGGGCTGATCGGCACCAACGGCTCCGGCAAGTCCACCATCCTGCGGGCCATCGCCGGGCTGCTGCCGGTCAACCGGGGCGCGATCTACACCCAGGGGCAGCCGTCGCTGCTGGGCGTGAACGCCGCCCTGCTCAACGACCTCTCCGGCGAGCGCAACGTCACCCTCGGCTGCCTGGCCATGGGCATGCATCCCGACGACGTCGCCCGGCAGGCCGCGGGCATCATCGAGTTCTCCGGTATCAACGAGCGGGGCGACTTCGCCAGCCTGCCGATGCGGACGTACTCCTCCGGCATGGCGGCCCGGCTACGGTTCTCCATCGCCGCGGCCAAGAAGCACGACGTGCTGCTCATCGACGAGGCGCTCGCCACCGGCGACAAGGGTTTCCGCAAGCGCAGCGAGCAGCGGGTGCGGGAGTTGCGCGAGGGCGCGGGCACTGTGTTCCTGGTCAGCCACCAGCTCTCCTCCGTACGGGACACCTGCGAGCGGACGATCTGGCTGGAATCGGGCGTCCTGCGGATGGACGGCCCCACCGACGAGGTCGTCCGGGCCTACGAGGCGTACGCGAACAGCAAGTAGCGCCTCGGCATCGACACGACGCCACGGACCGCGTCGCCCGCGTTGGGGCGGCGCGGTCCGCGCGTTAAGGTTCATCCCGTCGCCGCTCGGGCGGAACTTTCCGTTAACGCATCCCTGAGAGTGAGGATCCGGCAATGACGCAGGACCAGACCACTGGCCCGGACGCCGCAGCGGAGACCCCGACGCCATGGCGGCCCTCGCGGACGGTGGCCGTGGTTCTGGCCGGCGGCACCGGGACCCGGCTGGGCCTCGGCATCCCGAAGCAGCTGCTGAAGATCGCCGGTAAGCCGATCATCGAGCACACCCTGGCGGTCTTCGAGGCGGCACCCGAGATCGACGAGATCATCGTGCTGATGGCGTCCGGTCACGTCGATGACGCCCAGCAGATCGTCGACAAGGCCGGCCTGCGCAAGGTCACCAAGGTGATCGAGGGTGGCGACACCCGCAACGCCACCACCCGGATCGCCCTGGACGCGGTCGGCCCGGAGGACTGCAACATCCTCTTCCACGACGCGGTACGCCCGCTGCTCAGCGGCCGGATCGTGCGTGAGTGCGTCAACGCCCTCTGGACCTACGACGCCGTGGACGTGGCCATCCCCTCCGCGGACACGATCATCCAGGTGGACGACAACGACTGCATCACCGACATCCCGGTGCGGTCCCGGCTGCGCCGGGGGCAGACCCCGCAGGCGTTCCGCTCCCCCACCATCCGTGAGGCGTACCGGATCGCCGAGGGTGACCCGAACTTCGCCGCCACCGACGACTGCGGTGTGGTGCTGCGCTACCTGCCCGGCACCCCGATCAAGGTGATCGACGGTTCGGACGAGAACATCAAGGTCACCCACCCGGTCGACGTGCATCTGGCCGACAAGCTCTTCCAGCTCGCCGCGGCGCAGGCACCCCGGCTGACCGACCACCGCAGCTACAGCGAGGAGCTGACCGGCCGCACCATCGTGGTGTTCGGCGGCAGCTACGGCATCGGCCACGAGTTGACCGAGTTGGCCCGTCGCTTCGGCGCCCAGGTCTTCCCGTTCAGCCGTTCCAGCACCGGCACCCACGTGGAGCGGGCCGAGGACGTCGAGGCCGCGCTGACGACCGCGTTCGAGGCCACCGGTCGGATCGACCACGTGGTGGTCACCGCCGGGATCCTGGAGCGGGGCGAACTCGCCGAGATGGACGAGGAGACCATGGACCGGGTGCTCCAGGTCAACTTCGTCGGCCCGGTGACCATCGCCCGCCAGGCGCTGCCCTACCTGCAACAGACCAAGGGCCAGTTGCTGCTCTACACCTCCAGCTCCTACACCCGGGGGCGGGCCCGCTACGCCCTCTACTCGGCCACCAAGGCCGCCCTGGTCAACCTCACCCAGGCGCTCGCCGACGAGTGGGCCGACGTCGGCGTACGCGTCAACTGCATCAACCCGGAGCGGACCGCCACCCCGATGCGGACGCGGGCCTTCGGCGAGGAGCCGGAGCACACGCTGCTCGCCGCGGAGGCCGTCGCCCAGTCGTCCCTGGACGTGCTGATCTCCGACCTGACCGGCCAGGTGATCGACGTACGTCGGGCGCCCGGTGACGGGGCTACGGCGAGCGTGCCGGCGCAGGGCGGGCCGGGTCAGGTCGAGACGTCGGCCGACGTGGCGTCGGCCAACTGACGCCCACGGCTGCGGAACCACGAACGGAGCGACATGCGCGGCGACCTGGTCCGTAAGCTGGCTGCCCGCTGCCTGAGCACCGGGTTGGCTGTCCTGGCCTTCGTCGTGCTGGCGCTCACCGACGCCACCGGCTGGGGCCTGGCGTTGGCTGTCGCGGCCGTGGTCGCGTCGGCCGTGGAGCAGCGTGTCCGGCCCGGCGCTGACCTCGTCGCCGAGACGACGCTGATCGCCGCAGCGGTCCTGGTGGGTTACTGGCGTCGGCTGGATGACGGTGTCGACCTGGCGCTGGTCGCCACCGCACTGGTCCTGCTGGGGCTGGTGCTACTGGTGGGGCCCCTGCGGACCGCCGGCAACCTGGAGATGCGGACGGGGAACCTACCGGTGCGCACCTGGACGCCGTTGGTCGCCGACCAGCTCGGCACCGCGCTGCTCGGGCTGCTCGCCGTGGTGGCCCTCGCCGCCGCGCTGACAGTGCCGGCCGTGGTGCCACTGGTCGCCAGCCTGCTGGTCGGTGCGGGCGTCGGGGCTGTCGCCAGGCGATCTACGAGATCAGCGTCGACGGCGCCCTGGAGACACCGCTGCGGACCGACGTGGGGGCCAAGGT
>NZ_JBSFBM010000095.1:0-20339 GCF_053592955.1 Micromonospora sp. NPDC002411
GGTTTCTCGCGCGGCAACAACCTGCCGATCACCGCCGTGCCGAACGGGTTCAACTTCTTCACCCCGGTCACCGACGCGACCTCGCGGGCAGGCCCTCCCAGTCGCCCCTGGTGGCCACCGCGAACGCCCCGGTGGTGACGGCCCGGTCCAGTCGGGCCGGGGCGTCGGCGCCGTCGAGCCACCCGGAGAGCAGCCCGGCCACGAAGGCGTCGCCCGCGCCGACGGTGTCCACCACCGGCACCGTCCGAGCTGGACGGTGCAGCGCGCCGGCCCTGCTGTGGCTGGTCGCCCCGCCGGCACCGTGTTTGACGACGACCTCGGCCACCCCGGCGGAGAGCAACGCCGTGACCGGGTCGGAGGCGCCGGTCAGCACGGCCAGTTCGTCGTCGGAGGCGACCACCAGGTCGATCGAGGGCAGCAGCGGCCGCAGCGCGGTGGCGGCCTCGGCGACCGACCAGAGCCGCTGCCGGTGGTTGACGTCCAGGCAGACGGTGCTCCCGGCCGCGCGGGCTAGTCGCACGGCCTCCACCACCGCCTCGTACGGGTCGGCGCCGAGCGCGCAGGTGATGCCCGTGACGTGCAGCAGTCGGGGCGGCGACCCGGGCGCGCCGAATGCCTGGGTCACGTCGTCCGGGCGCAGCCGGGAGCCGGCCGACCCGGCGCGGTGGTAGGTGACCCGGTTGATGTCGGCGACCCGGTTCTCGAAGAGGATCAGCCCGGTCGGGGCGGTCGGGTCGACCCGGGACCAGCTCAGGTCGACGCCCTCGGCGCGCAGCGTACGGCGGACCAGCTCACCGGGCTCGTCGGCACCGGTGACGCCGACCCAGGCCGCCCGATGGCCGAGCCGGGCCAGCCCGATCGCCACGTTCGACTCGGACCCGGCGACGGAGATTCCGGCGGTGCCGCCCAGCCGCAGTGGGCCGGTGGTGCGGAACGCCGCCATCGTCTCGCCGAGCGTGAGCACGTCGGTCATCGCCGCACCGCCGCGAGGAAGGCAGCGGCGCGCTCGCGCAGCGCCGCCGGGTCGCCGCCGCGGACGGCGTCGCCGAGCAGGGGGGAACCGACTCCGACCGCGAGCGCTCCGCGGTCCAGGTAGCGTCGTGCGCCCTCCGCGTCGACCCCACCGACCGGTACGAACGCGGTGCCGGGGAACGGGTCGCGCAGTGCGCCGAGGTAGTCAGGCCCACCGAGGGACGCCGGGAAGAGCTTGATCGCGGTGGCCCCGCCGCTGTTGGCCTGCACCACCTCGGTGGGGGTGAGCGCACCGGCGAGCACCGGCAGCCCGAGCCGGCCGCCTTCGCCGAGGCTCGGCGCGAGCGCCGGGGTGACCAGGAAACCGGCGCCCGCGTCGGCCGCCGCGCGGGCGTCCTCGGCGCTGAGCACGGTGCCCGCACCCAGGGCGTAGTCGGGTCCGAGGGCGGCCCGGGCGCGCCGGATGACGTCGAGCGCGTCGGCGCTGGTGAGTGAGACCTCGACCAGTGCGACGCCGCTCTCGGCCAGTGTGAGCACGGCGGTCAGCGCCGCCGCCGGGTCCGGGCCGCGGACGATGGCCAGCAACCGGTGGGTACGCAGCTCGTCGAGCAGGTTCATCACGGGTGTCCTCAGGGGGTGCGGTGGGCGGAGATGGTGAGCCGCCAGGCGACCTCGCCGGCGGGGGGAACGACCGCCGCGTCGGTGGGGCCGGCGTCGGCCAGGTCGAAGGCGGCGCCGAGCATCGGCTCGACACCGATGCTGCGGTACGGGCCGGTCTCTGGCCAGCCACCGAGGTTGCGCCAGAGCGCGGTGCTGCGGGGCTGGTCGGCGCACTCCAGTGCCAGTGTCAGTCGGTCGACACCGTCGATCACCTGGACCCGGGGGCAGTCGAGCAGCACCGCTCCGAGCGCGGTCCCGTCGTCCGTGCCGAACGTGTCGAGCGTCAGCCCGGCAGGGGCCGGCCACGCCCCGCCGAGCCACGGTGCGTCGGTGGGCCAGGTGCCCGGCGGCAGCAACGCGGCAGCCTCCGGGTGCAGCCGGGTCGGCGTGCCGGCGGGCGCGTCGAGGCGGGCTG
This sequence comes from Micromonospora sp. NPDC002411, assembly GCF_053592955.1. Taxonomy (NCBI): domain Bacteria; kingdom Bacillati; phylum Actinomycetota; class Actinomycetes; order Micromonosporales; family Micromonosporaceae; genus Micromonospora; species Micromonospora sp. NPDC002411. The sequence continues at coordinate 2,048 of NZ_JBSFBM010000095.1, forward strand.
AGGGGGAGAGATTGAGCAGGGCGTGGGCGGCCCAGACGAACCGATGACCGGGGTCGGCGGCCAGCCGGTAGTCGGCCACCACCACCCCGGCGGAGTCGGTGATCCGGCGGGTCAGCACGAACGTCGGACGCTCGATGACCGCCGTGCCGGGGCCGGCGGTGCGCCAGGGGCGTGACCACACCTCGCCGTGGTCGGGTCGTCCGCGCACGGTGGGCAGGCACTCCTCCAGGCCGCCGGCGTCCACGAACGCGTCGTCGGGGCGTACCTCGTGTCGGCCGGGTTCCGGGCCGCGCCACAGCCACTCCCGGCCGCCGCCGCGCAGGCTGGTCCACCTGCCTCCGTGCGCGGCGTCGTACGCGGCACGCAGCGGCACCGCGGTCGCGGCGGTCACCATTCCGCGAACGACCCGTCGGCGTGCTCCCAGACCGGGTTACGCCAGGCGTGCGGGGTCTGGGCGGCCTTGCGAACCGCCGCATCGTCCACTGTGATGCCCAATCCGGGTCGGTCGAAGCGGGCGATGTGCCCGTCGACGAACCGGAACGGCTCCGGGTCGACCACGTAGTCCAGCAGTTCGGAGCCGACGTTGTAGTGGATGCCGATGCTCTGCTCCTGAATCAGGAAGTTCGGCGTCGCGAAGGCCACCTGGAGGCTGGCGGCCAGGGAGATCGGGCCGAGCGGGCAGTGCGGGGCGAGCAGCGCGCCGTACGTCTCGGCCAGCGCGGCGATCCGGCGTACCTCGGAGATCCCGCCGGCGTGCGACAGGTCCGGCTGGATCACGGCGACCCCGGCCTGCAACGGGCCGAGGAACTCGTTGCGACCGTAGAGCCGTTCGCCGGTGGCCACCGGGATGGGCGTGCTGGCGACGATGTCGCGCAGGTGGTGGGCCTGGTCGGGCAGGACCGGCTCCTCCACGAAGAACGGACGGAGGGGGGTCAGCTCGGGCAGGATCCGGCGTACCGCGGCCAGCCCGGCCCGGCCGTGGAAGTCCAGCGCGATGTCCCGGTCGGGGCCGAGCACCTCGCGGGCGGCGGCGACCCGGCCGACGACGGCGTCCACCTCGGCGGAGGTGGGGATGGCCGACAGCCGCCCGGACGCGTTCATCTTGATCCCGGTGAGGCCGGCGGCGACCTGTGCCGCGGCGGCGTCGGCGATCTCGTCGGGCTCGTCTCCGCCGATCCAGGAGTAGACACGTACCCGGTCGCGGACGGCGCCGCCGAGCAGGGCGTGCACCGGTGCCCCGTACGCCTGCCCGGCGATGTCCCAGAGCGCCTGGTCCAGGCCGGCGACGGCGCTGGAGAGGATCGGGCCGCCCCGGTAGAAGCCGCCCTTGGTGAGGATCTGCCAGTGCTGCTCGATGCGCAGCGGGTCCGCGCCGATCAGGTACTCGGAGAGCACCTCGACGGCGCTGCGCACCACCTCGGCGCGGCCCTCCACCACCGGTTCGCCCCACCCGACCAGGCCCTCGTCGGTCTCCACCCGGCAGAACAACCACCGTGGTGTGACGAGGAAGGTCTCGATCCGCTCGATCTTCACTGACTGCCCCTCTGTCCCCGTGCCTTCTCGACGTCGCGGACGGCCTTGTCCAGCAACTCACGCATGGCGGCCTCGGCCGCTGTCTCGTCCCGGCTGCGCAGCGCGCCGACGACAGCCCGGTGGCTGGGCACCGGGTCGTCGTGTGGGGCGCCGCCGTGCACCAGCCGGTCCCGTTCGGCCAGCCCGGTCTCCATCACCACCTCCATGCGTTCCAGCAGCTCGTTGTGGGTGGCGGTGAGCAGCGCGCGGTGGAAGGCGAGGTCCGCGGCGATGGCGGCGGTGGGATCGCCGTTGGCCTCGGCCATCTCGGCCAGCGCCCGGTCGAGGGCGGTCAGGTCGTCCTCGGTCGCACGGGTCGCGGCCAGCCGGGCGGCGGCCGGCTCGATGATGGCGCGTACCTCGTGCAGTTGGTCGAGCAACCGCTGGTCGGTGCCCTCGGCGAACTGCCAGCGGATCACGTCACCGTCGAGCAGGTTCCAGTCGGACCGGGGCCGGACGAAGGTGCCGCGCTTCTGCCGGGCATCCACGATGCCCTTGGCGGAGAGGACCTTCAGCGCCTCGCGGAGCGCCGTGAGGCTGACGTCGAACTCCTCCTGCAACGCGACGATGTTCAGGGTCGCGCCGGCGGGGATCTCACCGGTGAGGATGCGGCGGGCGATCGCTTCGACGGTCTGTCCGTGGATGCCGCGGCGGGCGTACTGTGCCAATGCTCCTGGCCTTTTCGCTGGTCGGTATCGATCTCTCAGGCCGAGGCTTTCACCGCTGTCCAACCACCGTCCACCACGAGGCTCGCGCCGGTGATGTACGCGGCGTCCGGTGAGGCGAGGAAGGCGACTGTCGAGGCGACCTCGTCCGGGGTGCCGAAGCGCTTCGCGACGGTCTCCGCGACGCTCTGCCGACGGTCCTCTTCGGAGACGTCGTCCCAGGCGGCGGTGAGGATCGGCCCGGGCAGCACCGTGTTGACGCGTACCTGTGGGCCGTACTCCACGGCGAGCTGGCGGCCGAGCGCGACCAGGCCTCCCTTGGCGGCGGCGTACGCGGGCCGGCCGGGCAGCCCGACCAGCGCGTGCACCGAGGAGATCAGCACCACTGCGCCGGAGCGGGCACGCAGGTCGTCCAGGCAGGCGCGGACGCCGAGGAAGGAGCCGGTGAGGCTGACGCCGAGCTGGTGGTCCCAGGAGTGCCGGCTGGTCTCGTGCGCCGGGGCTACCTGCACGGCGTACGCGGTGCTGACCAGGATGTCGATCGGGCCGAGGTTCGCTCGGGCGGCCGACACCGCGGCTGCCCAGTCGTCCTCCTCGCTGACACTGCCCTTTACGGACAGTGCTCGGTGGCCGGAGGTGGTCAGTTCGTCGGCCAGCGGAGCCGGATCGTGCACGTCGAGGAGCGCGACGGCTGCTCCCTCGGCGGCCAGCCGCCGGGCGGTGGCGGCTCCGATTCCGCCCATAGCGCCGGTGACCAGCGCGTTCTTGCCTTCAAGCCGGCGCATAGGCTGATCCACCTGACTCTCGCCTTGATCTCATCTAATCATTAATTACGAAGATATCTTGACAGTCGGCAACGGCCGATGCAACCTTCTGGTCACAGCATTCACATGGACGACACATCGCGCGGTGACGCTACGTGTCGTAGAGGAAGGGATACCTCCGTGAGCGACTTCGACCCCGGTCGCCGGCGATTCCTTGGTCACCTAGGGCTCGCCGGCCTGGGTGCACTCGGCGCCAGCTCGTTCCTCAGCGCGTGCGCCAGTTCCGCCAGCGGGCCGACGACGAGCGGCGGCTCGGGCGCTGTCACCATCCAGTCCAACCTCTCCTCGCCCCAGGCCAAGGCCGCGATGGAGAAGCTGATCGAGACCTTCAACGCGCAGGGCAAGGGCACGGCGAGTCTCAACACGATCGCCTCGGAGACCTTCCGGACCCAGCTCCCCACCTACCTGACCTCGGCCAACCCGCCGGACCTCTACACCTGGTACGCGGGCTCCGTCGCCAACGACTACGCCAGCAAGGACCTGTTGCTGGACGTCTCCGACGTCTGGAAGTCGCTGGGCGACTACCCCGAGTCGCTGCGCACCCTCTCCACCGCCGCCAGCGGCAAGCAGGTCTTCGTGCCGATGAACAACTACTGGTGGGGCTTCTTCTACCGCAAGTCGAACTTCGCCAAGTGGGGCGTGCAGGAGCCGAAGACCTGGGCGGACTTCCTGGCGCTGTGCGAGACGCTGAAGAGCAAGGGCGTCCCGCCGATCGGCATCGGTCTCGGCGACACCCCGTGGGTGGCCTCGGCCTGGTTCGACTACCTGAACATCCGGATCAACGGCGCGCCGTTCCACCGCGAGTTGCTCGCCGGCAAGCAGCGCTTCGACGACCCCAAGGTCAAGGCGGTCTTCACCCGCTGGCGCGAGGCCCTGCCCTACTTCGATCCCAAGGGCAAGGCGTACCCGTTCCAGGAGGCGACCACCGCCCTGCTGGCCGGCAAGACCGGCATGTTCCTGATCGGCACGTTCTTCGCCGACGCCGCGCCGAAGGACGCCCTCGGTGACCTGGACTTCTTCCGGTTCCCGATCATCGACCCGGCGGTGCCGCTGGCCGAGGAGGCTCCGACGGACGGCTTCTTCGCCAGCGCGAAGACCGCCAACCCGACCGGCACCAAGGCCCTGCTGACCTACCTCTCCGGGGTCGAGGCCCAGGAGGCGTACGTCAAGGCCAGCTCCGGCATCGTGCTGCCGGCCAACCCCAGGGCCAAGGCGTCCGACTCGCCGCTGGTGGCCAAGGGCAAGGCGATGCTCGGCGAGGCCAAGGAGCTGACCCAGTTCTTCAACCGGGATTCCAGCGACGCGCTCCAGCCGACCGCGGACACCGCGCTGACCAAGTTCATCGACAAGCCGGACCAGATCGACGCGATCCTGCGGGAGTGGCAGGCCGGCGCCGAGAAGGTCTTCAAGGGCTGACGTGACAGCAACGATCTCCCCGACTTCGGTCACCCCCACCCGGCGGCGGCGACGGTCGGCTCGACTGTCGCCGCTGCTGGTGGCCTTCGTCCTCGTGCCGTTCGCGGTCGAGAGCATCTGGGTGTTCTGGCCGGCGCTCCAGGGCTTCTGGTTCTCGCTCACCCGCTGGGACGGGATGTCGCCGCCGACCTTCGTCGGCGCGGACAACTACGTCGAGCTGGCCGGTGACGCCACCTTCCGGGGCGCGCTGATCAACACGGTGATCTGGCTGGTGCTCTTCGGCGGCCTCTCCGTGCTGGGCGGGTTCGGCATGGCGCTGGTCCTGCAGAAGGAGCGGCGCGGGGTCGGCTTCTACCGGGCCGCGCTGTTCACACCTGTGGTGTTCTCACTGGTGGTGACGGCGCTGGTCTGGCGGGTCTTCTACCAGCCCGACGGCATTGCCGACACGCTGCTGCGGGCCATCGGCCTGGAGCACCTGATCCGGCCCTGGCTGGCCGATCCACAGACCGCGCTGTACGCGGTGATCCTGCCCGCCCTGTGGCGGCAGATCGGGTACGTGATGGTGCTGTTCCTGGCTGGGCTCAAGGCCATCGACCCGGCGCTGCACGAGGCCGCCCGGATGGACGGCGCCAACTCCTGGCAACGACTGCGGCACGTCACGATTCCCCAGCTCAAGGGGGTCAACGCGGTCGTGCTGTCGGTCATCGTCATCGACTCGCTGCGCTCGTTCGACATCGTCTGGTCGCTGACCAAGGGCGGCCCGTACCACTCGTCGGAGCTGCTCAGCACCTACATGTACTCGACAGCGTTCCAGAGTCTGCGGCTCGGTTACGCCTCCGCCATCGCCGTCGTGATCTTCGTGCTCGCGCTGGCCGTCATCCTCGGCTACCTGGTCCGCGCGTTCCGGGAGGAAGCGTGATGAACAAGCTCCGTACCGGGGCCTTCCACACCGGCATGATCCTGCTCTCGCTGCTCTGGCTGGGCCCGGTGCTCTGGGTGGTGGTGATGTCCACCCGGTCGTTCGACGACATCGCCGCGCACGGCGTGGGCAGCCTGCCCCGGTCGTTCACGCTGGACACCTACCGGCAGGCGTGGACCGACGGCGGTGAGCTGCGAGCCCTGATCAACAGCATGCTCGTCACCATCCCGTCGGTGGCGCTGAGCCTGGGGCTGGCCGCGATGGCCGCGTTCGCGCTGAGCCGCTTCCGGATCCCCGGGCGGCGGACCATCCTGCTGCTGATGCTCGCCGGCAACCTGCTGCCACCACAGATCCTGCTCATCCCGGTGGCCAAGTTCAGCGAGCTGACCGGCCTGTACGACACGCTCTGGGCGCTGATCACGGTGCAGGTCGGCTTCGGGCTCGGCTTCTACACGTTCGTCCTGCACGGCTTCATGCGGGACCTGCCGGGCGAGATCCAGGAAGCGGCCACGATCGACGGCGCGGGCACGGCGCAGATTTTCACCAGGGTGATGCTGCCGCTGACCCGGCCCGCGCTGGCCGCCCTGGGTGCGCTCTCCTTCACCTGGATCTTCAACGACCTGCTGTGGGCGATCACCGTGCTGCGTACCGACGACAACATGCCGGTAACCCCGGCGCTCCTCGCCCTCCAGGGGCAGTTCGTCTCGTCCTGGAACGTCATCGCCGCCGGTACCGTCATCGCGGCCGTGCCCACCGTCGCGGTCTTCCTGCGCTTCCAGCGGCACTTCGTCTCCGGCCTGGCGCTGGGAGCGGTCAAGTGACCGGGCAGCTGTGGACGCTGCGCGGGGCGCACACCGAGTACACAGTGACAGTGCCCGCGCACGGTCGCTGGTTGGAGCTTGTCGCGTGGGGCCCACACGGCGTCTCGGACGGGCCGTCGCCGGTGGCCTACGACGGCCCGGTGCCGTTCCTCACCGCCGGCGACGCGTCCCCCATCGAGTACGCCACCGACGCCGACCGACCGTTCACCGGCACCGACCTGGTAATCGAGACCTCGAACGGGCAGCGCCGGGTGGGCTTCGTCCACACCGACGCGCGGATCGACGCCGACCAGCGGGAGCTGGCCGTCGCCTTCGCCGACCCGGTCACCGGGCTGCGCGCCACTGTGCACTACCAGGTGCCGGCCGGCACCGACGTGGTGCAGCGGTGGGTCGAGCTGACCAACGACGGCACCGACGCGCTGCGGGTGGTCCGGGCCGGATCGGGTGGGTTCTGCGTACCGACGCCGCACGGCGCGCTGCTCAGCCACCAGTGGGGGCAGTGGGCGCAGGAGTTCCAGCTCTCCCACGTCGAGTTGGGGCACGGCACCTTCAGCATCGGCAGTTCCCAGGGCGTACCCGGGCATCTGCACGTGCCCTGGCTGGCCGTGCGGGACACCGCGGACCCGGCCGGCTCGGCGTGGGGGATGGGGTTGGCGTGGACCGGCTCCTGGGAGATCAGCGCGGAGCGGGACACCGGCGGCCTGACCCGGGTCCGGGCCGGCCGCCAGCTGGTCGACGGCCCGCTGGAGCTGCCCCCCGGCGATTCGCTGACCCTGCCGGTGGTCACCGGCGCGTACAGCCCGGACGGCCTGGACGGACTGGCCCGGGTCTGGCACACCCACCAGCGGTTGCTGGCCGGTGACCGGCTCACCCCGCGCCCGGTGCTCTACAACTCCTGGGAGGCCACCTACTTCACCGTCGAGGCCGAGAGTCAGCTCGCGCTGGCCCGGATCGCCGCCGAGCTCGGCGTGGAGACGTTCGTGGTGGACGACGGCTGGTTCGTCGGCCGCAACGACGACACCGCCGGGCTCGGTGACTGGACACCCGACCCGGCGAAGTTCCCGGCCGGGTTCGACGCGTTCATCGCCGACGTCCGCGCAGTCGGGCTGAACTTCGGGCTCTGGGTCGAGCCGGAGTGCGTCAACCCGAAGTCGACGCTCTACGCCGAGCACCCGGACTGGGTCTACTCCGTCGACGGTCGACCCATCACCCCCGTCCGCAACCAGTACCTGCTCGACCTGGGCCGGCCCGAGGTCGCCGAGTTCGTCCACTCCACGGTGGACGGCCTGCTCCGCCGGTACGACATCGACTACCTGAAGTGGGACTTCAACCGGCCACGCACCGAGCCCGGTCGTCCCGGCGGGATCGCTCCGCTCGACCTGGACGGCGCGCACGTCGCCAACCTGCACCGCATCTACGAGCAACTGCGTCGGGACCACCCCGGCGTGCTGATCGAGGCCTGTGCCGGCGGTGGCGCGCGGACCGACCTGGCGATGGCCGCCCGGGCCGACGTCTTCTGGCCCAGCGACAACACCGGGCCCCTGGACCGGCTCGCCATCCAGTACGGCTTCCTGCACGCCAACGCACCGCACCTGCTCAGCTCCTGGGTCACCGACGCGCCCGGTCTGTTCGACAGCCGACCGCGCTCGCTCGCGTTCCGCTTCGTCCTTGCGATGGCCGGTGTGCTCGGCATCGGCGCGGACATCCGCGCATGGACTCCCGACGAGCGGGCCGACGCGGCCGACTGGATCGCCCGCTACAAGGAGATCCGGGACGTCGTCACGCACGGCGAGGTGCACCTGATCGGTGGCCCCGACCAGGCGCGCTGCGCGGTGCAGTACACCGCGCCGGACGAGAACCAGGTGGTCGTGCTGGCCTGGCACACCGGCCGCCTCGACGGCGCCGGACTGCTGCCGTCCCGCCCGGTGCGGCTGCCGCTGCGCGGCCTCGACCCGGCAGCGCGTTACTCGCACGGCGATCGGCACTACTCCGGCAGCCACCTCGCCACCGTCGGCCTGCCCGTGCACTGGAGCGCGACCCACGACGCCGACCTCATCGTGCTGACCCGCGACTGAGACCGGAGCACCACCACCCCCACCCCCACCCCCGAGGGACAGGAGTACCTCCATGCGCCTGAACCGACCGTTGACCGCCACCCTGGCCGTGCTCGGCCTGGGCCTGGTCAGCCCCACGCCGGCGATGGCCGGTCCACCGCAGGCTGCCTCTTCGCCCGGCGGCCCGGCGCAGGCCGGTCATGGGCCCGGTCGCCCCGGCCACGCCCCGGCCGGCACCGGCGCTGAGGACCAGGGCGCGCCGACCTACTTCAACAGCGGGCTCGCTCCGACGCCCTACCAGGGCTGGAACACCTACTTCGGTCTCGGTGGCGACCCCACCGAGGCCGAAGTGCGGTCCGTCACCGACTTCATGGTCCACAGTGGCCTCCGCGACGCCGGCTACACCTACGTCTGGATCGACGGCAATTGGGCCGCGCCGACCCCCCGCAACGAGGCCGGCCAGCTCGTCGCCGACCCGGCCCGCTTCCCCGGTGGGATGGCCGCGCTGGCCGCGTACATCCACAGCAAGGGGATGAAGGCCGGCATCTACACCGACGCCGGTCCCTACCTGCCAGGGCAGTGCGGGCTCGGCAGCAACGGCCATTACCAGGCCGACATCGCGCAGTTCGCCGGCTGGGGCTTCGACGCGCTCAAGGCCGACTGGCTGTGTGGGCGCGCCGCCGGCCTCGACCCGGAGGCCACCTTCCGTGAGCTTGCCGAGGCGGTACGCCAGTCACCGCGCCCGATGCTGCTCAACATCTGCAACCCGGTCAGCTCCGACTGGGGTGGCGGCCCGTACACCCCGGAACAGCTCTCCACCTGGAGCTACACGTACGCGCCCACCATCGCCGACTCCTGGCGCACGTACACCGACGTGGGGCTCACGGACCCGACCCCGCAGTGGGCGTACCCGTGGGTGCTGCGCAACATGGACGTCAACGCGTACCACCCGGCGGCCACCGGGCCGGGGCACTACAACGACCCGGACTACCTGCTGCCGATGCGTCCCCTGCCCGGCGGCGGGTACGAGTTGAGCCTTGACGAGTCCAAGACGCAGCTCGGCATGTGGGCCATCATGGCCGCGCCGCTGGTGATCGGCTCCGACCCTCGTGGCCTGCCGAAGGAGATGATCTCGGCGTTGACCAACCCGGAGATCATCGCCGTGGACCAGGACCCGTTGGTCCGACAGGGCGTCAAGGTCGCCGACACCGGCACCAACGCGCAGGTCTGGAGCAAGGTGTTGAACGGTTCCGGCAAGCGGGCCGTCGCGCTGCTCAACCGGCACGACACCGCCCAACGGATCACTGTGAACTTCGCCGACGTCGCGCTCGGCGGCGCGGTCCGCGTCCGTGACCTCTGGTCCCGCGCCGACGTGGACGCCCAGCCCGGCATCGCCGGAGTCCAGCCGTTCACCGGCTCGTACACCGTCGAGGTGCCGGCGCACGGCGTGGCCATGCTCCGCCTGACCGGCGCCGACCAGGTCGCCGGCGCCGACCTCGGCGGCACCGCGAGCGCCAGCCCGGCCCTGGTCCGGGTGGACGACACGCACGCCACCGCCTTCGTCCGCGACGCTTCCGGTGCACTGACCGTCAACACCCGCACCGGTACGACGTGGGGAACGAGCTGGACCTCGCTCGGCGGCCCGGTCGGCGGCCGGATCCTCGGCCAGCCGGCGGCGTACGCCTCCGCCGGTGGACGACTCGACGTCTTCGTCCGTGGCACCGACAACGCTGCCTGGCAGCGCAGCTACACCGCTGGCACGTGGGGACCGTGGCGCAGCCTCGGTGGAACGTTGACCGACGCGCCGACGGTGGCCTGGACCAGCCCGACCCAGTGGACGCTCGTCGGGCGTGGTGCCGACGGCAAGCTCTGGTCACGTACCCCGAGCACCGGCTGGACCGGCGTCGGAGCCCCCGATGACCGGCCGTTCTACGGTCGGCCGAGCGCTGTCGTCGACGACGCCGGCGTCCTGCACGTGGCGGTCCGTAGCCGCACCGACGAGGTGTGGTGGAGCAGCCGCACCGGCACCACCTGGTCGGCCTGGACCAATCTGGGCGGCACCACCAACGGCAGTCCGACCCTGCTCGCCACCTCCGGCCGGGTCTACCTGTTCTCGCTGGCCGCCGACAACCGGCTGTGGCAGCGCAACCTGACCGACGGCGCCTGGGGTGGCTGGTTCCAACGTGGCGAGTTCGCCACGGACGCCTTCCGGGGTGCGCCCGGAGCCGCCGCCGGTGCCAACGGCAGTGCCTGGCTGGCGGTACGCGGGGTGGACAACCGCGTACACCAGGTCGTCCTCTGATCCACGGTGGCGGGCCGTCGACCAGGTCGCGGCGGCTCGCCACCCCGGGGCGTTGACCGGCTAGTGACGGAGGTCGATGATAAGAGGCGGTCACCCTCCGTCCACCCCGGGCGGGTGGGGCCACCGGGGACGGAGGACATGCGATGCCACGCACCCGCCGCTTGACCGCATTGACGCTGGCACTCGTACTGCCAATGCTCGCGCTCGTCGGTGCCGCACCGGCGGCCGCCGCCACCCCCACCCTGGAGATCAACTCGGTGACCCTGGTGGCCAAGGGCGCCGGTGTGCGTCTGGACTACCAGGTGACCTGTGACGAGGGCTCCTACGGCAGCCTGCTGAGTGCCACGATCACCCAGGCCGTCGGGAACCGCATCGCCTACGCGTCCGAGCCGCATCCCGGCGGCTGGACCTGCACCGGCCAGCCCCAACCGTTGTGGGCGCTCTTCCCGGCCGATGTCGCTGGTGTTCCGTTCCGTACCGGCGAGGCGCTGCTGCTGGTGTGGCTCTCCGCCTGCCCCGGCGCGAACTGTGAGTACGGCCGAGCTGAACAGGTGGTGCGGATCGTCCGCTGACACCGGGTAGGCCGCTGGTGTGCGGCGCCGGTTCAGGCCGGGACGAGGTCGCGGCATCTGCGCAGGGCGGCCCGGGCCAGTGGCGTGTCACGGCCGGCGATCCCGGCTTCCAGTTCGGCGACGGCCGCCGCGGCCCGGGCCGGTTCACCCGCCGCGGCTGCGGCCTCGGCCAGCACCAGCACCGCGTCGGCAGCCCACGCCAGGATGCCCTTTCCGCGCACCACTGACAGCGCCTCCGTCGCGTGCCGGACCGCCTCGTCCGGCCGCCCGACCACGGTCAGTCGGGCCAGCGCCGAGAGTGCCTGTACCAGCGGCCAGACCGCGCCCACCCGGCGGGCGTCGGCGACCACCTCGCGCAACGCCCGCTCGGCCGACTCCACCTCGTCGTGACCTCTGCCGCTGTCGCCGAGCCCGGCGCATCCCTCGGTACGGCTGTCGGGTCTGTCGTGCCCCCCGGTGCTGCCAGCTCGTTCGGCGGTGGCGGTGAGCGCCAGCACGGTGGCCAGTTCGGCCCGCGCGTCCAGCAGGGTGACCGGCATCCGTTCGGCGGTGGTGACCAGCCGGGTGAGCCGCTCGGCCAGCCCGTCGAACCTCCCGGCGGCCCGGCTCAGCGACAACTCGGTCGCCTCCACCAGGGCGGTCAGCCGCTCGTACCCGGTCTCGTCGACCAACGCCCGACCGGCAGCCAGGAGCGCCTCGGCCTGCTCCGGATGCCCGGCGTGCAACGCGCCCTGCGCCCAGTTCAGGCAGGCGCGGGCGTGCTCCCTGGGTCGATCGGCCAACTCGGCGGACGCGCGCAGCTCGGTGATGATCGACCAGGCCGCCGGGTCGCCCAGCTCCAACAGCAGCGACGCGCGGGCGATACGGACCGCGAGGTGCGCCGCCGGGTCACCGCTGGCCGTCGCGGCGCTCTCCGCCTCCGTACACCGGGCCAGGTGGTCGTCGACGTGCCGGCCGACGACGGTGTCCGGGGCCGCCAGCACCGCGAGCGCCGGGGCCTTGCGGCGCGGTGCGCGCAGGTACGGCACGGCCCGCTCGATCTCGGTGTACCCCCGCAGTGCCTCGCCCTGTTGACGCAGCATTCGCCCGAGCACCAGGCCCAGCTCGCCCCGGGCGCCGGGCGGCAACCGCCGGTCGGCGAGCAGCCGCTCCAGCACCGGGATCGCCTCCGCCTGGCTGAGCCCGTCGATGGCGGACCGACCCAGCTTCGCGGCGAGCCGAACCCGCACCGGTCGGGGAAGCTCGGCGACGTCCATCGTCTGGAGCAGGAAGCTGGCGGCGGTCGCGTCGTCGCCGCGTTCGGTGGCCAGGTCGGCGGCAGCCTCGGCGTTGCGGACGAAGTCGGCCCCGCTGCCGGCCAACCGGTAGTGGTGCGCCAGCTGCGCGACAGGCCTCGGTAACTCCTGTTCCAGCACCCGTGCGACCCGCAGGTGCAGCCACTCCCGATTGGGCCGGGGAACCAGGTCGTACACCACCTGTCGGGCCAGGTCGTGACGGAACCGCAGACCGTCCCCGCCGTCGTGCAGAAGTCCCGCCCGATGGGCGGCGGTCAACGCCGAGCCGACAGTCACCCGGTCCAGGCTGAGGGCCGAGGCGAGAATGCGCTGGTCCGGTGCCATCCCCAGCACCGCGGCGGCCCCGAGCACCTCCCGGGTGCCCTCGTCGAGCGGCCGCAACCGCCAGAGCAGCACGTCGCGCAGGACGAACGGGACGCTGTCGTCCGCCAACGGGTCGCCGCCGCGCTCGGCGAGCGTACGCAGCACCTCCTCCACCACGAACGGGATGCCCGCGGTCCGGTCGAGCAGAGTTGCGGTGAGCTGCTGCGGAGGGTCGTCGAGCCGCAGGGTGCGGGCGGCCAGTCGGTGTACGTCGCCGGCGTCCAGCGGACCGAGCGAAACCCGGGTGACGCTCCACGGTGGGGTTCGGGCCAACGCGTCGTGGATGGGCGTACCGCCTCCGGGCGCTGCCGTGCGGGCGGTCAGCACCACGGCCAGCCCGTCCACCGGGTGGGTGGCCAGGTAGCCGAGGAACTCGCAGGTGGCCGGGTCGGCCCAGTGCAGGTCCTCGAGGAGCAGCGTGGCGGGGCTCAGCGCGGCGAGCACCGCGGCGACGGCCCGGAGCAGCCGGTGTCGTTCGGCTGCCGGATCGGTCAGCGGGGGCGGCGCGGCCGGCAGCACGTCGGCCAGTTCGGGGAGCAGCGGCGCGAGGGCGCCGGCGACCGGGCTCACCGCACCGAGCCGGTCGGCGCTGCCGCCGATCGCGTCCAGGAGTACGCCGAGCGGGAAGGGTTCCGGTACGTCGTCGCACTCGCCGACCACGTGGTGCCCGGGAAGTCCGCTGAGCAATTCGGCGACCAACCGGCTCTTGCCGATCCCGGGTTCACCCTCCAGCAGGATCAGGCACGGTGGGGCTTCGACGAGCCGGCGGAGCTGGTCCAGCTCGGCCGCTCGGCCGACGAACTCGACGGGTCCACGCAGACGTTCGGGGCGGACGGGAGTTGGGCCCCCGCCGCCCCGCGTCTTGTCATCGTCGCCGTCGATCACCGTGGGCCGAGCAGATCACCTCTGCGGTCGCCGCCGATGATCCGGCGGACCGGCGGTGACCTGGGTCACACGCCGATCCGCCGGATGGGGGGAGCGGTCAGGACTGGATGGTGACCGGCACGGTCTTCAGCGAGCCGTCACCGTTGCGGAACTCCACCACGCCGACGTAGCGCTGCCCCGGGGCGAGGCCGAACCAGCGCACTGTCAGGTTCGCCGTCGCACCCGGTTGCACGGAACGCTGCTTCGGGTCGATGGTGAACCGGCCGGTGGACGTGCCGGGTGCCCCCGGCAGGTAACTGGTGATGGTGTACGCGTTGGCGCCGTCCTTGATGTTCTCGGTGAACTCCTGCTCGACCACCACGATGTAGTCACCGGCACCGTCCGGCAGGCTGACCTTGGCACCGATCCGGGTGCTGGCCGTGGCGGTGACGAACTTCCCGGACGTGTCGTAGACGTTGAGGCTGAACTCGGTGCACTCCATCACGCCCTCCTCGTCCTCCCAGTCGATGTGGGAGCAGGTGGGTCGTGCCGACGTCACGTGGATCTCCGGGCTGCGAGTGCCCGCCGGTACGTGCAGGGTGGTCCTGCTGATCGACGCGGGCAGCGGCACCGGCAGGTTGTTCGACGTGCTCCAGTCCCAGCTCGGCCCGTCACCCTTCAGGGTCACCGCGGTGCTCGTACCCGAGGTCAGGCCGGAGACCTGGGAGATCAGCTGCCCCTTGTAGCCGACCTCGGCGGGGATCCGGACGCTACCGAAGGTGCCCTTGCCGGTGATGGCGTCGGGGGTCACCAGTCCGGAGTTGTGCACGACCAGCGGGCTGCGTACCTCGTGCTTGAACTGGTCGCGCCAGGTCAGCGAGCCGTCGGCCCAGGTGTCGAACGCGCCGCCGGTGTTGGTGACCTCCACAGTGAAGCGGGCGCTGTGGCCGGGACGGATCTGCATCTTCGCCGGCGTGACCTTGACCTTGTAGCCCGGCGGGGCCTGCACCGACGAGGTGTAGGTGCTGGTCTTGTCGCTGACGTTGGTGACAGTGCGGGTCACGCTCTGCTTGCCCACCATCCGACCCAGCGAGATGGACGGGTAGTTGAGCTGCGCCGTGTCGATCGCGCCGATCGTGTCGCAGCCCTCCAGGTCGCCGAGCCCGTAGTCGCTGCCCCGGTCAGCGGACACCCCGCAGAGGTACTTGATCCAGTCCTGCTGGTTGGAGTCGTAGACCAGGCCCGGGTCGAAGGCGCTGCCCGGCTCCACCTGGCCGGCACCGTAGTTCAACGGGGTCGCGTCGTACGTGCCGATCTTGATCGGGTTGCCCTTGTCGGTCTTGTCGACGGCGCTGGTCATCAGCGCCGAGCGGACCGCGGCCGGCGACCATCCGGGGTGCTTGGCCAGCAGCAGCGCGGCGATACCGGCGATGTGCGGCGCCGCCATCGAGGTGCCCGACTCCAGCGCGAAGTCGTTCCCGCCGATGGACGGGGAGAACGCCGCGACGATGTCCTGACCAGGCGCGCTGATGTCCGGCTTGAGCAGTTCACCGGCGTTCAGGTTCGACGGGCCCGCCGAGGAGAACGCCGCGACGGCGGGGGCCTCGACGGTCTCCAGCCTGCTCGGCGAGATGGTGGCCGTGGCGTTGCCCTTGGCGACGTACGCGGTGACAGTGGCCAGGTCGACCTCGTTGATGTGCACTGTCGGCACCGTCTGCACGTCCGCGTTGAGGGAGTTCAGCTCCTCGTTGTACAGCACCATGCCGACCCCGCCGGCCCGCGCCACCTCGATGCTCTTGTCGGTACGGGGGATCTCCCCGCGTACGCAGAGCACGATCGCGCCCTTCACCTTGGCCGGGTCCAACGTGTCGTCGGCGCAGAGGCCGGCTCCGTAGGCGCCGTCGGGGTCGAGCGCGCTGTCCTTCGCGAAGACCAGTCGGGCCGGGCCGACACCGGTCTCGCCCATGCCCACGCCGGCGATGGTCGTGCCGTTGCCGAGGGTGAGCTTGCGGGTGTTCTGCCGGTCGGTGGTGCTCGCGGCCACAGTGGTCAGCCAGGGCGTCGAGTTGTCGACGGTGTTGGCGAACGGTCCGGAGTTACCCGCTGCGGCGGCGACGAACACCCCGGCGGCGGCGGCGTTGAAGAACGTCGCGTCGACAGCGCCGAACTGCTCGGTGTCGTCACCGATCGAGTAGTTGATCACGTCGACACCGTCGGCGACCGCGTCGTCGATGGCGTGCACGATGTCGATGTCGGTTCCGGTCGCGCCACCCGCACCGTTGTCGTACAGCGCCTTGTAGATCGCGAGCCGGGCAGCCGGCGCCATGCCGGAGATCATCCCGAGGTCCTGGGTGCCCGACGTCGCCCGTACGCCGTGGATGCCGGCCGCGGTGCTGGCGGTGTGGGTGCCGTGACCGTTGCGGTCGCGGGGCGAGGAGTAGTCGTCCGGGAATGCCTCGGCGATGCCGCTGTCGTTGTACCAGCGGGCGCCGATCACCTTGTTGTTGCAGGTGATAGGTGCCTCGGTACCGACGTCGCAGGTGCCCTTCCACTTGGCGTCGATGATCGCCTGGTCGGGGCGAGGGCTGGGCAGCGGCGCGAAACTCGCGCTCTCCGGCCAGTAGCCACTGTCGATGACTCCGATGATCACGCCCTCGCCCGCGCGGGAGTCCCCGCCGAACTCCTTCTTCCACACCCCGCCCTTGCCGGTCAGGCCCAGGTAGTCAGGGGTGTGCGAGGTTGCGGCGTGCACCTTCCGGCTCTCGTACACCGCCCGCACACCGCGGGTGGCGCGCAGCCGGGCGGCCTGCGGCCCGGTCAGGTCGGCGGCGAAGCCGTTGAAAGCCGTCTCCATTGTGACGCGGGTGCGCTCGGCCGGCACGCCGACGCGGTCCAGCACGGACGTGCGCTGCTGGCGCAGGTGATCGCGGTACGCCTTGGCGCTGCCCGATGTGCGGTTCAGCTTCGCGCCGTCGGTGGGCTTGGTCGCCGCGATACCCGGAACACCGCCGGTGTACGTGGCCAGCGGCTCCTCGTCGAGCTGGACGAGGTAACGGGCGGTCGGTCCGCTGCTCGTCGGTGCGGCGGCGGCGCTGCCGGGCAGACTGGTCAGGCCGGCTGCGGTCAGCGCCACGGCAGCCAGCATGCTGACCCCGCGCCTGGCCCGTCCGGTCCGATGTGCGTTCGTTTGTGGCACGTCGTTTGCCTCCACGTTCGGTGCCGGCCGCCACGACTGATGACGGTGGCCGAAACCTAGGAGCGGTAACGATCATCGAGAAGCACCCGTAACCTGGCCGTAACGTCGGAAACAAGCTCGTAACACAACGGGTACTTTGCGCGTCATTTGGGAGCTGATTCGCGGTGTCGATGCGTTGGTTGTCAGTGCCGTCGATCGAGGCAGCCTTCGTCGTCTTCGACGCCCAGGGCTCCGGGTGTCGCTCCTACGGCGTCGAAGAGGCGGGCCAGCGCTGGTTCGTCAAGACGGCCACCACGGCGCCGAGCCGCGCGTCCCTCGACCGCGCCTGCGCGTTGCACGCCGCAGTCCGCCACCCGGCGATCGTCCGTCCAGTGCAGACAACCCACGGGCCGGCTGGCTCGACACTCGTCTACCCCTGGTACGACGGCGACGTCCTGAACCACGCCACAGCCCACGGTGCCGACCGCGAAGGGCTGGCCCGATTCCAGCAACTGCCAGTGCCGCAGGTGGAGGCGGCGCTCGACGCGATCCTCGACGCCCACCTCGCCGTCAGCGCCGCCGGGTTCGTCGCTGTCGACCTCTACGACGGCTGCTTCCTGTACGACTTCTCGAGCGAACGGATGCGCCTGATCGACCTCGACGAGTACCGGCCCGGGCCGTTCGTGCTCGACGCTGACCGTCTTCCCGGCTCTCGCCGCTACATGGCGCCGGAGGAGTTCTCCCGTGGCGCTGTGATCGACGAGCGGACCACAGTGCACCTGCTCGGCCGCACCCTGCACCACCTTCTCGACTCCGCGAAGGGCTGGCGGGGCAACGGCGAGCAGCGTCGGGTCGTGGAGCGGGCAACCAGAGAGATGCCGACCGCTCGGTACGCCGACGTGCCAGCGTTGGTCCGCGCCTGGCGGTCGGCAGCGACCTGACGCCGCCGACGGTCGCCCAACGCCCGCCGCCGTCCAGGCGGGCGGCCTCGTCGAACTCCTGAGCGCGGATTGCAGTCGTGCCGCTGTGCCGGCCAGCCGAACTGGGCCAGCCCGCCGAGGCGGTGGCCGATGTGACGGCCCGCCGAGGCGGTGGCCGATGTGGCGCCCGGACGGTTGGCCGGTGTTTCGAGGGCTCTGGGGAGGTGCCCGGCCGCTCGGCACGCCAACGTGCCAGTGCTGCTGCGTGGCTGGCGGCTGGCGGCACCCTGATCCCGCCGACCATGCGGCTGCGCTGGCCGGCCGAGTTGAGCGCCAGTTCGGGCGCTCCGGCGATCGCCGATCGGCCTACGTTCGTCGGTGGTAGTGGTTGCGGCGCGGTAGTTGCTCGGGGTCGAGCCAGGCTGGTGGCACGAGCTCCGGATGGTCGTCGTCGCCGAGCCGCACCGTCCACTCGCCCCGGTGAACGTGTCGGTGGTGGTGGCCGCAGAGCAGCACGGCGTTGTCGAGGC
>NZ_JBSFBM010000096.1:0-20280 GCF_053592955.1 Micromonospora sp. NPDC002411
GGATACAACACCGGTATCCGGACGAAACCGCGCCTTGCCGGATCGCCGCCCGGACTCCGCCTCGGCTCGACCGCCCTTATGAAACAGGCCTTAGACGTCAGTTCTTGACGACCAGGGTGGGGTGGGCTGCCAGGTAGGCGTCGGCGCGACCGGCACGGAGTTCGGTGATGAAGTCACGGCCGACCTTGGTGAGCTGCTCGCCACGGTAGGCGCTGCCCTTGCCGACACCGGCACCGGGCAGGCCCACCAGCACGAACTTGTTCTCCGGCACCCCGCTGAGGGCGTACGCGATGTCGACGATCCGCCGCCCACCCACGTAGATCAGCGTGTCTCCCAGTGCGGCGACCACCTGGTCGACCCGCTCCGGTTGGCGGGCCAGGTTCTCGTCCAGGATCTTGCGGGTGAGTGCCTTGATCAGTTGCTGCTGGTGGCGCTGCCGGGCGTAGTCGCCGCCGGTGATGTAGCGCTGCCGCGCGTAGTCGAGCGCCTGCCAGCCGTTGAGGTGCTGCTCGCCCTTCTCGTAGACCTGCTGCGGCCCGGTGTAGCCGCCCGGCGCGCTCTCTCGGTACTTGCCGTCCGGTCGGCGGTGCAGCGACTCGACCCGCTGGTCGACGTAGATGTCGACTCCGCCGAGTGCGTTGACCAGCCGGTCGAACCCGTTGAAGGTGAGCACCGCGCCGGCGTCGATGCGCAGCCCCGTGTACCCGCTGACCGTGCTGCGCAGCAGCTCGTACCCCTGGGCCGTGCTCGGCTGCTTGGGTTTGCCCGGCACCCGGCTGCCGAAGCTCATCGCGTGGGTGAGCTTGGTCTTGCCGCCCTTGTAGCCGGCCTTCGGGAACGCCGGGATGTCCACCAGCAGGTCGCGGGGGAGCGAGAAGAGGTACGCCTGACCCAACCCCTTCGGCACGTGCAGCACCAGCACGGCGTCCGAGTGCGGTTCCCACCCGGGCACGCTGACCCGGGTGTCCACACCGACCAGCAGCAGGTTGAGCGGGCCGGTGATGTCCGCGCCCGGCGGTGGGCCGCTGGGGCTCGGGGTGGGCGTGCCGATCGGCGACGGGGTCGGCGAGCCGGCAACCGGGCCGCCGCCCGGCTTGCTGTCACCGGTCAGCCGGGTGATCACCACCGCGCCGGCCGCGATCAGCGCGACGGCGGCGAGGGCCGTCAAGCCCAGCAGCAGCCACCGTCGGCGCGGCGCCATCGACCCGAGGATCATCTTGGATTCCTTCCACCCGTCTGGTGAACAACGCTCCGACGGGTGCTCCGGGTTGCGGCCGGGAGGCGCCGGGTCGGTCGGCCGGAGCATGATCGCGCGAAAACTGCCGCTGGCGCGAGCGCTACTCGCGAGTAATGATGCGTCCATGCGGTACGACGTGCTCGTCATCGGGTCCGGCTTCGGCGGCGCCGTCACCGCGCTCCGACTGGCCGAGAAGGGTTACTCGGTCGCCGTGCTGGAAGCCGGCCGTCGCTTCACCGACGACGAGTTCCCGCAGACGTCCTGGCGGGCCCGCCGGTTCCTCTGGGCGCCGAAGTTGGGCTGCTACGGCATCCAGCGGCTCACCCTGCTCCGCCCGGCCCGTCGAGGTGCCGGCAGCGGGGTGCTGGTCCTCTCCGGCGCCGGGGTGGGCGGTGGTTCGCTGGTCTACGCGAACACCCTCTACGAACCGTTGCCCGCCTTCTACGTCGACAGGCAGTGGCGCGACATCACCGACTGGCGGGACGAGTTGGCCCGCCACTACGACCAGGCCAAACGCATGCTCGGTGTCACCACGTACCCGCTGGACACCGGCGCGGACCGCGCCATGCGGGCGGTGGCCGAGCGGATGGGGGTGGGGCACACCTTCCACGCCACCCCGGTCGGCGTGCACATCGGCCGCCCCGGCCAGCGGGTCGCCGACCCGTACTTCGGTGGTGCCGGCCCGGAGCGCACCGGCTGCCTGCACTGCGGCTCGTGCATGACCGGGTGCCGGCACGGGGCGAAGAACACGCTGGTCAAGAACTACCTGTGGCTCGCCGAACGGCTCGGGGTCACGGTGCTGCCGCTGACCACTGTGACCGCCGTCCGTCCGACCGCCGACGGCGGGTACGACGTACACGCCGAACGCACCGGCGCGTGGCTGCGCAAGCGGCGGCAGGTCATCCACGCCGACCAGGTGGTGTTCGCGGCCGGTGCGCTCGGCACCCAACGACTGCTGCACGCCATGAGGGCCGACGACGTGCTGCCTCGGCTCTCACCCCGCCTCGGCGAACTGACCCGGACCAACTCGGAGGCGATCCTGGGTGCCTCGGTGCCCCGCCGACGGGCCCGGTCCGAGCAAACGGACTACACCGAGGGGGTGGCCATCACCAGCTCCTTCCACCCGGACCCGCAGACCCACGTCGAGCCGGTCCGTTACGGGCGTGGCTCCAACGCGATGGGCCTGCTCCAGTCGCTGCTGGTCGACGGGGGTCCACACCGGGTGCGGCGGTGGCTGGGCAGCATCGTGCGGCAACCCAGGCTGGCCGCCCGGATGCTGTCGGTCCGTGGTTGGTCGGAACGGACGGTGATCGCCCTGGTGATGCAGTCGGTGGACAACTCGCTGACCACTCGGTGGCGGCGCGGCGTTTTCGGCCGTCGACTGGTCACCGGCCCGGGGCACGGCACCCCCAACCCCACCTGGATCCCGGCCGGCAACGCCGCCACCCGACTGCTCGCCGAGGAGATCGGTGGCACTCCGGGCGGCTCGCTCACCGAGCCGTTCGACATCCCGATCACCGCGCACATCCTGGGCGGGGCGGTCATCGGAGCGACACCGGCCGACGGGGTGATCGACCCCTGGCACCGGGTGTACGGGCACCCCGGGCTGCACGTCGTCGACGGCGCGGCGGTCTCGGCCAACCTCGGCGTGAACCCGTCCCTGACGATCACCGCCCAGGCGGAACGGGCGATGTCCTTCTGGCCCAACAAGGGCGAGGAGGACCCCCGCCCGCCGCTCGGGTCCGCGTACCGCCGGCTGGCACCCGTACCCCCCGACCAGCCGGCGGTGCCGGCGGACGCCCCGGGCGCGCTCCGTCAGTAAGTCAGGCCGACGCCGCAGGGCGAGCCGGTGCCGGGCACGGCCGTGACTGTCGGTAGGCTTTGTGCACATGAGCCTGCCTCGCCCTGTCCTCGTGGTGGACTTCGGAGCCCAGTACGCCCAGCTCATCGCCCGCCGGGTCCGTGAGGCGAAGGTCTACTCCGAGATCGTGCCGCACTCGATGCCGATCGCCGAGATGCTGGCGAAGAACCCCGCCGCGATCATCCTCTCCGGTGGCCCGTCCAGCGTCTACGCGCCGGACGCGCCGCAGATCGACGCGGGCGTGTTCAGCGCCGACGTGCCGGTCTTCGGCATCTGCTACGGCTTCCAGGCGATGGCCCAGGCGCTCGGCGGCACCGTGGCGAAGACCGGTAACCGCGAGTACGGCGGTACGCCGCTGCGCCCCCGACTCCTCGATCCCGGTGTGCTGCTGCGCGACCTGCCCGCCGACCTGCCGGTGTGGATGAGCCACGGCGACGCCGTCACCGAGGCCCCCGAGGGCTTCACCGTCACCGCCGAGTCGGCGGGCGCGCCGGTGGCCGCGTTCGAGGACCTGGTCGGGCGGCGTGCCGGCGTGCAGTTCCACCCGGAGGTCGGGCACACCGCGCACGGCCAGGAGATGTTGACCCGTTTCCTCTACGACATCGCCGGCATCGAGCCGACCTGGACGCCCGAGAACATCATCGACGAGCAGGTTGCCCGGATCCGCGCCCAGGTCGGCGACAAGGAGGTCATCTGCGGCCTGTCCGGTGGGGTGGACTCGGCGGTCGCCGCGGCGCTCGTGCACGAGGCGGTCGGTGACCAGCTCACCTGCGTCTTCGTCGACCACGGTCTGCTGCGCGCCGGCGAGGCCGAGCAGGTGGAGAAGGACTACGTGGCCGCCACCGGAATCAAGCTGAAGGTGGTCGACGCCGCCGACCGGTTCCTCGGCGCGCTGGCCGGGGTGACCGACCCGGAGCAGAAGCGCAAGATCATCGGTCGGGAGTTCATCCGGGTCTTCGAGGCCGCCGCCCGCGAGATCGCCTCGCACGGCGACGTGGAGTTCCTCGTCCAGGGCACGCTCTACCCCGACGTCGTGGAGTCCGGCGGCGGCACCGGCACCGCCAACATCAAGAGCCACCACAACGTCGGCGGTCTGCCGGAGGACCTGAAGTTCGCCCTGGTCGAGCCGCTGCGCACGCTCTTCAAGGACGAGGTCCGGGCGCTCGGCCTGCAACTGGGCCTGCCCGAGGCGATGGTCTGGCGGCACCCGTTCCCGGGCCCCGGCCTGGCCATCCGGATCATCGGCGCGGTCGACCAGCAGCGCCTCGACCTGCTCCGCGAGGCCGACCTGATCGCCCGCGAGGAGCTGACCGCCGCCGGCCTGGACCGGGGCGTCTGGCAGTTCCCGGTGGTGCTGCTCGCCGACGTTCGCAGCGTCGGTGTCCAGGGAGACGGGCGCAGCTACGGGCATCCCGTGGTGCTGCGCCCGGTCTCCAGCGAGGACGCGATGACGGCCGACTGGTCCCGACTGCCCTACGAGGTGGTGGCCCGGATCTCCACCCGGATCACCAACGAGGTCGCCGAGGTGAACCGGGTGGTTCTGGACGTGACCAGCAAGCCGCCGGGCACCATCGAGTGGGAGTGAGCGCCGGTCAGGCGGCCGGCGGCGGGTCCGACGGGGTCGTCGGCGGGTAGGGCGGCGTCGGGGCGTACCCCGGCTGTGGTCCGCCGGGCGCGGGCCCGGCGGTGGGCGGTGGGCCTGTCTGCGGCGCGACGCCCGCCGGGTGCGGCCAGGCCGGCGCGCCGGTGGGCTCCTCCGGCATCAGGAACCACATGATCGGGTACGCGAACAGCGCGAGCCCGCCGGTGAGCAGGCCGGTGACCGCGAAGGCCACCCGGACGAGTGTGGGGTCGACGGCAAAGTAGCGGCCGACGCCACTGGCGACCCCCGCGACCATGCGGTCGGTGGTGGGGCGCCGGAGCTGCTTGTACGGGGCGTGGGGAGCGGCGGTGGATGTCATACCCCCACGGTCCGCGTTGCCGCCCGGCTCGCCCTCGGTGACCGCCCGGATCCTTACCCTGACCGATCCCTGAGCGGGGTCCGACAGTCAGGAATCTGACTCTTTTCCGTTCCGGTAACCCGGCCCGGGGAGAATTTGCTCCCGTGACCACCATGCTCGAGCCGCTCCGCAGGATCGCGGCATACGCAGTTTGTGCTGATTCAAGAGGCCGAGTTCTGCTGGTCCGCGCATCGGAGCGCTCCGGCACCCCCGGCACATGGTCGCTGCCCGGCGGGGCGGTCGACCACGGCGAGGACCCGAACCACACAGTCGTCCGCGAAACCGCCGCCGAGACCGGCCTGTCGGTCGCCGTCTCCGGCCTGGCCGACGTGCTCGCCGACATGCGGGCGCTGCCCGATCGGGGCATCACGATCCACACCGACCGGCTGATCTACCGGGTGGCGGTACGCGGCGGCACCCTGGCCGACCGGGTCGGCGAGCGACCCACCGACCTGGCCCGCTGGTACACCCTCGACGAGGCGCGCAAGCTGCCGCTGCGCTCGTTCACCGCACGTGCCCTCGGGCTGCCCGCCTCCTCGGCCGACGTGGTGCCGGACGAGGCGCCCGAGTTCCCCTCCTTCTACGCGGTCCCCGGCCCGGACGGGCTGCACCGGGCGCAACGCTTCGCCGCGTACGCGGTCTGCACCGACCCGGCCGGGCGGGTGCTGCTCACCCGGGTCTCCGACGGTTACCCCGGCGCGGGCTGCTGGCATCTGCCCGGCGGCGGCACCGACTACGGCGAGCAGCCCGGCGCGGCCCTCATCCGGGAGTTGGTCGAGGAGACCGGGCAGACCGGCCGCCTGGTCGAGCTGCTCGGAGTGGCCAGCCACCGCGACGCCGCCTCGCTCGGCCCCGAGGGCTACCCGATCGACTGGCACGGCGTACGCGCCTTCTACCGTGTCGTCGTCGACAAGCCCAACCCGCTGACGGTGGCCGACGTCGGCGGTTCCACCTGCGAAGCCCGCTGGTTCGGCCGCGAGGAGCTGGGTGCCCTCCCCACCGACCGCCTAACCGAGGTGACCGCCGAGGCGGTCCAAGCAGCCCAACTAACCTGACCCCCCGGCCCCCGCCCATCCCGCCTTCCCCCGTTGATCATGAAGTTATTGTCAGGACACGCCGAGATGGACGGCGATAACTTCATGATCGACGGGCTTGGGCGGCGGAGCGGGTGGGGGCGGGGTTGTGCGGCGGGTCGGGGTTTACGGGGTCTTGTGGGATTCGGACCGGGTTTTGGTGGTTCGGGACGGGCCGGATGGTGAGTTTCCCGGGGCTTGGCGGCTGCCGGGTGGTGCTGTCGCGCACGCCGAGCACCCCGAGCGCGCTGTCGTCCGGACCGTCGGCGAGCAGACCGGGCTGACCGTCACTGCGGGTCAGCTACGTAGGGTGACCGCGGATGTGACCGACTGTCCGGATGGTGTCGCAACACACACCGACCGGTTGACGTTCAATCTCACGGGGCGCGACGGTGCGGCACGCGACGGCCGGGACGGCTCGGTCGACCAGGTTCGCTGGCTCACCCCGGGCGAGTTGACGCGGTTGACGCTGACACCATTCACCTCCGAGGTGCTCGGCCTGCCGGTCACTCCACTGCCGCCCGGAACGCACCGGCCGCAGGAACACCTCCCGCCGCCGCACCCCGACCGGCGACTGCGTTTCGGCGCGTACGGGCTGGTCACCGACCCGGCCGGACGGATCCTGCTCACCCAGATCGCGGACGGCTATCCGGGTGCCGGCCTGTGGCACCTGCCCGGTGGGGGCACCGATCACGGTGAGCAGCCGACGACCGGCCTGCTCCGGGAGTTGGTCGAGGAGGGTGGCCAGGTCGGCCGGGTGGTGGAACTCCTCGGGGTGGACAACCTGCACAACCCGGCCGCGCTCGGCCCCGAGGGCCGTCCGTTGGACTGGCACGGCGTACGGGTGATCTATCGGGTGCTGGTGGACGTACCCACCGATGCGGTGGTCACCGAATCCGCCGGAGGTTCGACAGCGAGGGCTGGCTGGTTCACCCGCGCCCAAGCCGCTGACCTGCCGTTGAGCGACATCGCTGCCTCGGCAATCGGACAGAGTGGCCGATAGCACGCCGCTCACTGAGCCGAGATGGTGACCCTCCGGTACAGTCAAAGGCGGGAATGGTGGAGGAAACGGGCGATGAAGCCCGGGATGGGAACAAGCGGGCGGTTCGAGCGGTTTAAGCCAGATATAAGTACCGCCGGCAGCTATCGCCAAGCCATGTTCCCCTATGCGATGGTGTACTCCGCAAAACGGCTGCCGGGCCACGCAAGGTCCGGCACGAGACAGCCGGACACCCGCCACACGGCGGTCAGCCGATCCGGTGATGGAGGAAACGTGCCGAGAGCCCCATGGCGCCGGCGTCGTACTACTGACAGTCCGCGCCCCGCTGGGCGTCGCTGGGCGGGCCCGTTGCGCCGCAGCAGCACGTTCGCCCGCCAGGTGCTGCTGGTCCGGGTCGGTCGCCGGGACAGCGACCTGCTCCCGACCGACGTGACGTCGCCCGAGCACCGGTACGCCGACCGGCAGCGCCGCCGCTACGGCCTCGACCGGCTCAGCCGGCCGGCCGGGAGCATCGGTCGGGCGGAGATCGAAGCGGTCATGCCGGTCAGCCCGGCGATGCCGCTGATGGCGCACGCCGACGAGGCATCGGCCAGCTCGATCCCGCTGCTACCGGGCGAGCGCACCATCGCCCGACGGATGAAGTTCGGCCTGGTCAACGCCTGCACCCTGGCCAGCCTGATGCTCGGTATGCTGGCCATCTTCCTGGCAATGCAGGGTGAGGTCCGCGTCGCCGCGCTCTGCCTGATCGCCTGCGTCGCCTTCGACGGTCTGGACGGCGCACTGGCCCGCCGACTCGGCGTGGCCAGCCCGTTCGGGGCGCAGATGGACTCCCTGGCCGACATGTGCTCGTTCGGTCTCGCCGCGCCGGTCGTGGTCTACGCCTCGCTCGCCGGCTCCGTCTCCACCGCGGCGGCGGCGGTGGCCTGCGCGCTCGTCGCGGCGTGTGCCGCGATTCGACTGGCCCGCTTCAACGTCTCGCCGAAGGACGGCCGGTTCTTCTGCGGCGTGCCCACCACCATGGCGGCGGCGGTGCTCGCCGTGACAGTGGCGATCGGCCTGCCGGTGCCCGGCGCCGTGCTTGTCGCCGGCGTGGCGCTGCTGGCCTTCGCGATGGTGTCGAGCTTCCCGTACGCCAAGCTCGCCCGCCTGGTGAAGCTACCCCCGTGGCTCTGGCTGGCCCCGGTGATCGGCGCGCTGATCGACATCCGGATCACGTTCGCCCTGATCGTGGTGGGTTACCTGGTCAGCGGGCCGGTGCTCTGGCTGCGGCAGCGCCGCACCGCCTGACCACAGCAAACGAAACGGGGCGCCGCTGGCCAGCGGCGCCCCGTTTCGCGTTCGTCTGTCAGCGCCAGCGGGCGATGACCGTAGACCCGCCGACGACCTTGTCGCCCGGACCCACCAGCGGGTCCGCAGCCTCGGCCGGGAGGTAGACGTCGGTCCGTGAGCCGAACCTGATCAGACCGAAGCGCTCGCCCTTGGCCAGCAGCGCGCCGATCGGCGCGCGCTGCACGATCCGGCGGGCGATCAGCCCGGTCCGCTGCGCGACCACCACCGTGCCACGAGCGGTGTCCAGCACGGTGTACGCCGCCACGTTGTGTTCGGCGTCCGGCTTCATCGCGTTGACGAACCCGCCGTCGGCGACGAAGTAGTCCACCACCTTGCCGGCGACCGGGGACCGGTTGACGTGCACGTCCAGCACCGACAGGAAGACCGCGACCCGGAGCCACTCGCCGTCGCCGAAACGCTCGTCGTGCAGTCGCTGCACCGACAGGACCTTGCCGTCGGCGCTGGCGACCACTGCGGACGGGTCCTCCGGCACGTCCCGTTCGGGGTCGCGGAAGAACGCGGCGACCGGCCCGGCGGCCAGCGCCGGCAGCAGCCACAGCTTGGACGACGGACGCGCCACCCGGGCCAGCGCTGCGAGGCCCAGCGCGATGCCCGCCGCGGCCACGCCGTTGGAGTCGATGTGCATGCCGCGGGTCAGCGGCACACTCGACGGGCGGTGCGCGGGGGCCAGCCGGTCGGCCGAGGCCGGGCTGGCCGGGGTGAACCGCAGTCGGTAGACCCGCACCGGCGGCGAGTTGCGCAACACCAGGTCAGCGCCGACACCGTAGAGCGCGTCCTGTCGAGCCAACTCGGCTGCCGCCCCGGTGGTCCGGCCGGGCGTGGCGACGGTCGCCACGCTGAGTACCGCACCGTCGGAGAGGTACTTGGCCAGCCCTTCGATGCCGCCGCGGGTCTCCTCGGCAGAGCCGGCGAACACCTCCCCGGCGATGACGACCCCGGCGGGCTCGGCCTCGGCCAGCGAGTCGACGACACTCACCCGGTCGGCAACCCAGCGGCCCTGGGCGGTGACGTGCTCGCGGAGCGCGGCAGCGCCGAGCGGTTCGACGGGCACCACGGTGAGCCGGTCACCGGGGAGCAGCGCCTCGATCGCCGCGGCCAGCACCGCGGACTCCGGGCCCGCCCCGACCAGCAGGGCGGTCTTGGGGTCGTTGATCCGGGCCAGCTCGGTGACGAGCGTACGGGCGGCTCGCTCGCCGATGCGGATCGGACCGGACCGGCCGGTGATACGCACGGCGGGGGACTGGGTCATGTCGGGCGGGCTCCTGACGGGGGTAGAGACGGGAATCGCGGCGGGGCCGCCATGGCGGGACGGGCCGGCCGGCGGAGGGCGAGATCTCCACCGGCCAGCATATGCGCCCGTTCGCGCCAACCGCACCGCCGTAGCGGTGGAGTGGGCCTCCGCCAGCCGAGGCCCGGGCTCAGGCCTTCCCGCTTCGGCCCTCCCGTTCGTCGCCCGCCGGGTCGCCGACGGCCTCGATCGGGTGATCCAATCGGGTCGGCTCGTCTCCCTCGACGGGGGCCGGTCCGGTGCCGAGGCCGACGGTCGGCTCCTCGTGTCGGTCGTCAGGCTGGCCGGGAATCGGGGACGTCTGCGGCTCCGACGGCGGATGAGCCAACCAGGCCGGGTGGATCACCTCGGCTGTCGGCGCCTCCGGTGTCGTTGCCGAAGGGGGAGCGTCCCAGGTGGACCGTTCGGCTTCCCAGACCGGCAGAGCCGCGCCGGAGGTCGGCACTGCGGCTCCGGAGACGGGTGCTTCGGCGCCGGAGACCGGTGCGGTCGCGCCGGAGACCGGTGCGGCGGCCTCGGTGGCCTCGGCGGTCGCCTCGGCTTGCGGCGACCGACCCGAGCGCAGCGCGCCCACCAGCCCGAAGACGCCGATCAGAATGAGTGCGCTGGCCAGGAACCAGCCCACCGCCGGCAGGGCGAGCCCGAGCAGTTGAGCGAGCAGCCACCAGCCGGACAGCGCCAGGAACACGAGCCCGAAGGCGAACGACACCAGATCCGTACGGTGAGCCTTCACCGGGTCACCTCCAGGTTGCCGGCATTGACGTGGACGTAGAGGCGCAGGGTCCCGCCGCCGGGCCCGTCAGCGCCGACATCGGTGAACTCCCGCAGACGGCCGTCCAACCCACCGGACCGGTTGCCGAAGATGTTGGCATCGCCCGCGTTGACGTCGGCCACCGTGGTGACGTCGACGTTCGGCGGTACGACGACCGTGGCCTTGCCGAAGTTGATGGCGACGGTGACCTGGCTGTCCCGCTTCGCGAAGTCGATACCGCGCAGGTCGAGCACCGCGTCACCGAAGCTGTTCTCGTACCGGTCGGCGAGGTCGCGATAGTCGGTGGGCGCCCAGGTCACCGCACCGTCGACCCCGCGGATCCGGTCGTAGGACTCGGCGACCGTCGCCGTGCCCAGCGCCGCGGCGGTCACCAGGCCGAGCGCGATGAGCCAACGGGCCCGCCCGAACCAGGTGCCGACGAGCAGCCCCAGCGCGATGGTGGCCAACGCCGCCGCGAAGTAGGCCGAGGCGCTGATGGCGAAGACGTCCAGCAGATCGAGCAGGGCGACCATACCGAGGACCAGGAAGATCAGAGAGAAGGTCACCGCGCCCAGTGGCGAACGCTCCTTCGGGCGCTTCGGCGGCTTCGGTGGCTTGGGTGGCGGAGCCGGCGTCGGGCTCGGCGACGCGTACGGGCCGTGCGGCGCGAACGGCTGGCGGTAGGCCGACGGCGGTGTGGCGGTCGGGTAGCCGGACGGAGCAGTGGGTGCCCCGGTCACCGGTGCCGACGGCCAGCCGACGCTGGGTGCGGCGGTGCTCGGCCAACCCGTTGTCGGTGCCGGCCAGCCGGGCTGGACAGCCGTCGTGCCGCCCGGCTGCCCGGACACCGGGCCCACGCCGGACACCGGCTGCCCGGTGGTGGGCGGCTGCGGACCACCGGTCGGCGGTACGTCGTACGCCACGGTGGGTGTCCCTCCGGTCGTCGCGGTGGCGTAGGCGGGGTCGCCGCTCGCCCCCGGCGCTGCTGTCGTGGTGATCGGGCCGGTCGACGGGACCGCGCCGGTCGACGGTGCCGGCCAGGTCACCGGTGGGACCGGACCCGGTGGGGTGCCGGTCGGTGCGGCTGGCATCGGCCCGCCGGGGGTGCCGGCCGGTGGGTTGCGGCTGTCCCGGTTGAGCAGTAGCGCGCCGGCGACCAGGATGGCCGCGCCGAGCAGCACCGCCCGGAAGGCGTCGGTGACGATGTAACCGAAGCTGGCCGCGACCAGGATGCCGAGGATGATCACGGTCACCGGCGACATGCTGGAACGGCCGCGCCCGAGCATCGACTCGATCGGGGACGCGGTGTCGCCCTCGTTGGGGATGATCAGCCAGGCAGCGACGTACACCAGGATGCCGATGCCCCCGAAGAAGCCGAGCACCGCGAGCAACACCCGCCACAGCACCGGGTCGGTGTTGGTGGCCCGTCCGATCGCCGCGCAGACACCGGCGAGATACCGCCCCTCGCGCGGCCGGACCAACCCGTACCGGGAGGTGAAGCCGGTGCCGCCCAGTGGCGGTGGCGACGCGGACGGGCCGTGGCCGCCGCCCGGACCGGGCGGTGCGCCGGGAGGCCCGTAACCGGTGCCGCCCGCGAACTGTGGGCCGTGGCCCCCGCCGGTGGTCGACTGGTGGCCGTACGGATCGGTAGGCGCGGCGCCCGGGTGCGGGCCGGGCGTGCTGGGTTGGGTCCAGGCGCCGGGCGTCGCGGCCGGTGAGGGCGGTGACGAGCCCTCCGGCGGTGCCGACCCCGGGCGGGGTGGCGGGGCAGCTTCCTCGGTCATGCTTCGATCCTGCTGCCCGGTGCACCCGAACGGCCTCAGGACCCGACCCTGACCCCACCCTGAGATCCGGCGGCCGGAATGTCGGGGGCGTCCCCGTGGTCGTGGACGCCGCAGCGTGTGACGATCGAGTCACCGACCTCGACCAGCTCGCCACCGCTACCAGGGAGCCTCCGATCAGCACCGTCACCACGCCCCCGCGCCTCTACCGCGCCCCGGAGCACCGGATGGCCGCCGGTGTCGCCGCCGGTATCGCCGACCATCTCGGCATCTCGGTGCTGCGGGTGCGCGTCGCGTTCATGGTGCTGCTCGGGCTGAGCGGGCTCGGCCTGCTGCTCTATGCGGCCTTCTGGGCCGTGGTCCCGCTGCGGCCCGGTGACACAGCGGTGCCGCCCCGGCGCGACGTGGCGCAACTCCTGCCGTTCGTGGGGATCGGGCTCGGTGTCCTGTTGATCCAGGTGATGGTCTTCGACTCGGTCGGCGCGGCGGGCACCGCCGGCTGGCTGGTGGCCATCATCGCGGTCGGCGCCGGGGTCATCTGGCACCAGTCCGCGCCCGAGCGGCGGCGGCAGTGGGGCGAGACGATGCCAGTGCCCTGGCTCGGCGCGGTCGTCGAGGAGAGTGACCGACGGGCCTTCGTGCTCCGGTTCATCGGCGGCGGAGTGCTGGTCGCGGTCGGCATCATCGGCGTCGCGGCGGTCTACTCGCCGGCGCAGAACTTCGACGCGGTGATCAATGGCGTGATCTTCGCGCTGGTCGGGTTGGCCGGGGTCGGAGTGGTCGCCGCGCCGGTGCTCTGGCGGACGTACAGTCAGCTCCGCTCGGAACGCGAGGGCCGCATCCGTGAGCAGGAGCGAGCCGAGTTGGCCGCGATGGTGCACGACCAGGTGCTGCACACGTTGGCCCTGATCCAGCGCAACGCCGGCGACGTCAAGATGGTGCAGCGGCTGGCCCGGGGGCAGGAGCGTTCCCTGCGCAACTGGCTCTACAAACCCACCGCCTCGCCGAGCGAGCGCTTCGCCGCCGCGCTGGAGCAGGCCGCCGCCGAGGTCGAGGACACCTTCGCGATCACGGTGGAGGCGGTGGTGGTCGGTGACCGGGAGACCGACGAGAAGGTCGGGGCGCTGGTCGCGGCCGCCCGGGAGGCGCTGGTGAACGCGGCACGCCACGCCGGTGTGCAGACGGTTTCCCTCTACGCGGAGGTGGAGCCCGATCAGGTCAGCGTCTTCGTCCGGGACCGGGGCAAGGGCTTCGATCCGGATACCGTGGAGGACCACCGGCACGGCGTGAGCGGCTCGATCATCGGGCGGATGAAGCGGCACGGCGGACGGGCCGAAATCCGGTCCGGCCCGGGGGAGGGGACCGAGGTTCGGTTGATCCTGCCGATCTCCCGGGACTCGTCCGCAGCGGAGAGGAACAGATGACCATGGCCGAGCAGTCGACCGAGCACCTCGACCCGGCGGATGCCCGCCCCGAGCGGCTGCGGGTGTTCCTGGTGGACGATCACGCCATGTTCCGGGCGGGGGTGCGCGCGGAGTTGGGCGCCCACGTCGAGGTGGTGGGCGAGGCGAGCACGGTGGCCGAGGCGGTCACCCGGATCGCCGCCGTCGGGCCGGACGTGGTGCTGCTCGACGTGCACATGCCCGACGGTGGTGGCCGGGCGGTGCTGGAGGCGATGCGGCGCACCCACCCGCAGGTCAAGTTCCTCGCGTTGAGCGTCTCCGACGCTGCGGAGGACGTGATCGGGTTGATCCGTGCCGGCGCTCGGGGGTACGTCACCAAGACCATCTCTCCGGACGAGCTGGCCGCGGCGATCCGCCGGGTGGCCGACGGGGACGCGGTGTTCAGTCCGCGGTTGGCCGGCTTCGTGCTGGACGCCTTCGCGGCCCGACCGGACGCCCCGGTGGCCGACCCCGAGCTCGATCAGCTGACCAACCGCGAGCGCGAGGTGCTGCGGCTCCTGGCCCGGGGGTACGCGTACAAGGAGATCGCCAAGGAGCTGTTCATCTCCATCAAGACGGTGGAGACGCACGTGTCGAACGTGCTCCGCAAGCTGCAGATGTCCAACCGTTACGAGTTGTCCCGCTGGGCGGCGGACCGCCGCCTCGTCTGATCGGCCCTCGCCTGGCGTCGAAGATCAGAGAAACGATCTCGGCACCCTCATCCACCCAGTCGCTGATCGTGGCCGTGCAGCCGAAGTCGACCTAGTCCGGACGGGTCGAAATGTGAGTGGTGACCGACGTCCTATCGGACACAGGTGACCCGAGGCTTGCACGCGTGCCGAGACCCGTTGCGCGGGTGGCGCAACGTATTTCCTGCTCAGTGCTGCCCGAGCCGACCGTTTTATGATCATTTTTCAAGTATCGGCAACGTGGCGGGCAACTAACGGCTTGATAACGGCACCTTCACGGAAGCGGCCAGTGGGTGTCACAGTGGCAGCACCTCACCATCGGTGTGTGGCACTCCGTACGGCCCACGACCATGTCCTCGCCGCTCGCGGCGGTTCGTGGCTGTGTCTCCTGCGTCGTGTCGCGCCTCGTTGGCGGGGGAGCCCGGCGGATCGGTACATCAGGGGTGTCCCCAACTTCCCTGTGATCCCGGCGACCCGCGCCCCGGGGTGGTCGGGCGGTGTCACCCCCAAACGTGCGTGAAACCCACGACGGAACCTGGTTAGAAAGAGGAGGCCCCTCGGAATGAGAGTCTCGAAGCGGGCGACGAGCGCGATCGCGCTCAGCGCGGCTGCCGCGCTTGTCGCGAGCGGTTGCTCGAGCGGTGACGGCGACGGCGACGCTGCCGCCAGCAAGGACGGCTCGATCGTTGTCCACGGTGTCCAGCCGGAGAACCCGCTGGTTCCGTCGAACACCACGGAGACCGGCGGCGGTAAGATCGTCGACTGGCTGTTCACCGGCCTGGTCGAGTACCCGAACGACGGTGGGGCCCCGCGTAACGCGCTGGCGGAGTCCATCAACACCACGGACTCCAAGGTCTTCACGATCAAGATCAAGGCCGGTACCAAGTTCCACGACGGCACCGAGGTGAAGGCGAAGAACTTCGTCGACGCCTGGAACTGGGCCGCCTACTCGCCGAACGGTGCGCAGAACGGCACCTTCTTCGCGGACATCGCGGGCTTCGACCAGACCTACACCTCGGACCCGGACGGCGCGGACGGCCCGAAGAAGGCCCCGACGCCGACGACCGACAAGCTGTCCGGCCTGAAGGTCATCGACGAGCAGACCTTCGAGGTCACCCTGGCGGCGCCGACCGCGGTCTTCCCGACCAAGCTCGGCTACAGCGCCTTCATGCCGCTGCCGGACGTGTTCTTCACCCAGAAGCCCGAGGAGTTCGGCCGCAAGCCGATCGGCAACGGCCCGGTGAAGTTCGTGTCGTGGGACGACAACGCCCTCATCAAGCTGACGCGCTTCGACGACTACAACCTTCGCGACAAGATGAAGATCAAGGACGTCGACGTCAAGCTGTACCAGGACGACAACGCCGCCTACGCCGACCTGCTGGCCAACAACCTCGACTTCATGGAGGTTGTCCCCACCTCGGCGCTCGCCGGTGACAAGTGGAAGACCGACCTCGGTGACCGGGGCCGCTCGACCGTCACGCCGTCGACCGCGTTCATCGCGTTCCCGATCTACGACAAGCGCTTCCAGAACGCGAAGCTCCGTCGTGCCGTGTCCCTCGCCGTCAACCGGCAGGAGATCTCGGACAAGATCTTCTTCGGCACCCGCAAGCCGGCCGACAGCTGGGCGAACCCGCTGACCCCGGGCGCTAAGCCGGGCAACTGCACCGCCTGCAAGTTCGACCCGGAGACGGCCAAGACGCTGCTCGCCGAGGCCGGTGGCTTCAGCGGCGAGATGGTCTTCTACTACAACGCGGACTCCGCCCACAAGGACTGGATGGACGCCGTCGCGCAGCAGATCAAGACCAACCTCAACATCAACGCTCGGGCCGAGGGCGTGCCGACCTTCGCGGTCTTCCGCCAGAACATCAACGCCCACAAGATGACCGGCCCGTACCGTGCTGCCTGGCAGCAGGACTACCCGGACGTGGAGAACTGGGTCAACCCGCTCTTCATCACCGGCGGTTCCTCCAACGACGGTCTGTACAGCAACCCCGAGGTCGACGCGCTGGCCAAGCAGGCCAGCGGCGCGCCGAGCCTGGAGGCCTCGCACGAGGCGTTCGCCAAGGCCGTCGAGAAGGTCGACCAGGACGTCCCGAGCATCCCGGTCTACTTCTACGGCCAGCAGTCCGGCCACTCGGAGAAGATCAAGAAGCTCGAGCTGAACAACGTCGGCGAGATCGACATCACCTCGGTCGAGCTCTGATCCGAACGGTCTGACCCCGGGTCGGGCTCGCCACATCCGGTGAGCCCGACCCGGGGCCGTTCCGCGAGTGGGTGTTACAACACTCCACTCGCACGTTGTCACCACCGTGTCGGCCGTCCGACGCGCCCCCT
Organism: Micromonospora sp. NPDC002411; assembly: GCF_053592955.1. Lineage (NCBI taxonomy): Bacteria > Bacillati > Actinomycetota > Actinomycetes > Micromonosporales > Micromonosporaceae > Micromonospora > Micromonospora sp. NPDC002411. The sequence continues at coordinate 16,807 of NZ_JBSFBM010000096.1, forward strand.
GTCTGGAGGACCACCCCATGGGCCGTTATCTGTTGAGACGGCTGCTCCAACTCGTGCCTGTCTTCATCGGTACGACGTTCCTGATCTACTGGCTCGTCTGGGCCGTTCCGGGCGATCCGTTCGCCGGCAAGTGCGGTGAGCGTCGCTGCCCGGACCAGTACATCGCCTTCATGACCGAGAAGTACCACCTCGACCAGAACGTCTTCGTGCAGTACGCGAACTACATGAAGAACCTGCTCCAGGGCGACTTCGGTCAGACGTTCCAGCAACGCGAGATCAGCGACATCATCGCGACTGCCTACCCGAACACCCTGAAGCTCGCCGTCGTGGCGCTCGCCATCGAGGCGATCATCGGCCTCGGCGCCGGCGTGCTGAGCGGTCTGCGGCGCAACGGTTTCCTGGACAACCTCGTCCTGGTCTCCACCCTCTTCCTGATCGCGCTGCCGGTCTTCGTGGTCGGCTTCGTGCTGCAGTGGCTGCTGGGCGTGCAGTGGGGCATCATCAAGCCGACCGTCTCCTCCGAGATGCGGTGGTCCGAGCTGATCGTGCCGGGCTTCGTGCTCGGCAGCGCGTCAGTGGCGTACATCGCCCGGGTGGCGAGAACGAGCATCGCGGAGAACCGCCGCGCGGACTACGTGCGTACGGCTATCGCCAAGGGCCTGCCGATGCGCCGGGTGGTGGGCGTGCACCTGCTGCGCAACTCGCTCATCCCGGTGGTGACCCTGCTCGGCACCGACCTCGGTGCCCTGATGGGTGGCGCGATCGTCACCGAGGGGATCTTCGGCATCAACGGAATCGGCCGCCAGGTCTTCCGGGCGATCATCACCAAGGAAAGCGCCACGGTGGTAGGAATCGTGGTCGTCCTGGTGCTGGTCTATCTCGTGATGAACCTGCTGGTTGACCTGCTCTACGCCGCCCTGGACCCGAGGATCCGTTATGAGTGACCCGAGTACCGCATCGATCGTCAGTACCCCTGGCGCACACCCCATCGACTCCGCCGCCCCCGCCACCGCGGGCCAGCCGCAGAGCAACGACAAGCCGCGTGGCCTGCTCGGTGACGCCTGGCGCGACCTGCGACGCAAGCCGCTGTTCTGGATCTCGGCCACGCTGATCCTGATCTTCCTGCTGATGGCCGCCTTCCCGTCGCTGTTCGCTCCGGGCGGCGACCCGGCGAACGGCGCGTTGTCTCGCAGCCTCAACAAGCCGGGTGCCGACGGCTGGTTCGGCTACGACGTCCAGGGCCGTGACGTCTACGCCCGGGTCATCTACGGCGCGCGTGCGTCCATCCAGGTCGCCGTGCTCTCCGTGCTGGGCACCCTGCTCATCGGCGGAACGATGGGCATCATCTCCGGTTATCGCGGTGGCTGGTTGGACGCCCTGCTCAGCCGGATCGCCGACGTCTTCTTCGGTCTGCCGTTCGTGCTCGGCGCGATCGTCATCCTGACCACCTTCAACGGTTCGGGTGCCGGCAACAGCAAGAACAAGATCATGGGCCTGGTGACCGCGTCCCTGATCGTGCTGAGCTGGCCGGTCGTGATGCGACTGATGCGCTCCTCGGTGCTCGCCACCAGGGAGGCCGACTACATCGTGGCGGCCCGCGCACTGGGTGCCGGCACCGGCCGGATCATCCTCAAGCACCTGCTGCCGAACTGCCTGGCCCCGCTGCTGGTCTACGGCACGATCATGGTCGGTTCGTTCATCGGTGCCGAGGCCACCCTGTCGTTCCTGGGCGTCGGTCTGAAGTCGCCGGTGGTGTCCTGGGGCATCATGATCAGTGATGGGCAGAATTTCGTCCGGGTCGCGCCGGGACTGGTCTTCTTCCCCGCCGCGTTCCTCGTCACCGCAGTGCTGAGCTTCGTGATGCTCGGTGAGTCGGTCCGCGAGGCCCTCGATCCGAAACTCCGCTAGGGGATATCCAGTGTCCGACATTCTCGTTTCTGAGCAGTCCGCACCGGGATCCGGCGGGTCCGGGCGTCCCTCCGGCCGGCTGCTCGAGGTCGACGACCTGCGGGTGGAGTTCCGCACCCGGGACGGCGTCGCAAAGGTCATCAACGGAGTCACGTACCACGTCAACGCGGGAGAGACCCTCGCCGTGCTCGGCGAGTCCGGCTCCGGTAAGAGCGTCACGGCGCAGACCATCATGGGCATCCTCGACACGCCGCCCGGCTTCGTGACCGGTGGGCAGGTCCGCTTCCACGGCAAGGACATGCTCCGCATGTCCGCCGAGGAGCGCCGCCGCATCCGCGGCGAGGGCATCGCGATGATCTTCCAGGACGCGCTCTCCGCTCTGAACCCCGTCTTCACCGTCGGGTTCCAGATCGCCGAGCAGTTCCGGGTCCGGCGTGGCATGGGTCGCGCGGAGGCCAAGAAGCGCGCGATCGACATGCTCGACCAGGTCAAGATCCCGAACGCCAAGGGTCGGTTCAACAACTACCCACACCAGTTCTCCGGCGGTATGCGGCAGCGCGCGATGATCGCGATGTCGCTGGCGCTCGACCCGGAGGTGCTGATCGCGGACGAGCCCACCACGGCGCTCGACGTGACCGTGCAGGCCCAGATCATGGACCTGCTCGCGGAGCTTCAGCGTGAGCGGCAGATGGGCATGATCCTGATCACCCACGACCTCGGCGTGGTCGCCGACGTCGCGGACCGGATCGCGGTCATGTACGCAGGCCGGATCGTCGAGGAAGCGGACGTGTACGACCTGTACGCCAAGCCGGCGCACCCGTACACGATAGGTCTGATCGACTCGATCCCGCGCCTCGACGAGAAGGGGCAGCAGCTCCGGACGATCAAGGGCCTCCCGCCGAACCTGATGAACATTCCGCCGGGCTGCCCCTTCAACCCGCGCTGCCCGATGGCTCAGCCGGTGTGCCGGGAGAAGGTCCCGCCGCTGCTGCAGGTGGGCACCGGCCGGGCCAGCGCCTGCCACTTCGCCGAGGAGCTGGTGAACCGTGTCTGAGAACATCCTCGAGGTCAATGACCTGGTCAAGCACTACCCCGTCACCCAGGGCGTGGTGTTCAAGAAGACCGTCGGTCAGGTCAAGGCGGTCGACGGGGTCTCGTTCGGTCTGCGCGCCGGTGAGACGCTCGGCGTCGTCGGCGAGTCCGGCTGCGGCAAGTCGACGCTCGCCCGGGTCCTGATGAACCTGGAGAAGCCGACCGCCGGCAGCGTGGTCTACAAGGGCCAGGACATCTCCAAGCTGTCCGGTGGGGCGCTGCGACGCCTCCGCCGGCAGATCCAGCTGGTCATGCAGGACCCGTACACCTCGCTGAACCCGCGGATGACCGTCGGTGACCTGCTCGGTGAGCCGTTCGAGATCCACCCGGAGGTCGCACCGAAGGGCAGCCGCCGGGCCAAGGTCCGCGAACTGCTCGACCTGGTCGGGCTCAACCCGGAGCACATCAACCGGTACCCGCACCAGTTCTCCGGCGGCCAGCGTCAGCGCATCGGCATCGCCCGGGCGCTCGCGC
>NZ_JBSFBM010000097.1:0-20278 GCF_053592955.1 Micromonospora sp. NPDC002411
CCGGGGCGAATCGGTCGGGTCCACACCGAGCAGCGGCAGGACGAGCAGCGCCGCGTCGAGATCCAGGGAGCCGTAGGTGCGGATGTAGCTTCCCACCGTCGGGTCGAAGCCGCGCGTGCGGACCTCGGCGGCGATGGCATCCCGGGCTTCCTGCCAGCGTCGACGTTGACGCTCTGGCAGGGGGTGCGTGTTTGCGATGGCCAGGGCGCGGTCCAGGGCGAGCCAGCCCATGAGCTTGGAGTGGACGTGTTGGGCGGGCTCCCGTACCTCCCAGATACCGGCGTCGGGCTGCCTCCAACAGTCGGCGACCACGTCGGCGAAGCCGCGTACCGCCCGCCACGTCTCGGCGTAGAGGCGGTGTCCGGCCTGGGCGAACGCCCAGGCGGCGTCGATCACCCAGCCGTACCCGTCGAGCTGGTGCTGGCGGACGGCGTCGTTGCCCATCCGCACCGGCAGGCTGTCGAGGTAGCCGGGCCAACCGGGCAGTTCCCGTTCCGCCGGCACGTGCCGGCCATGCACTGTGAGCAGCGCCGGCAGGCGTGGCCGTTGCAACCGGCTGGCGTGCAGCAGCCACGCGAGGAAACCGCGGGCCTCGTCGGACTTGCCGACGCTGAGGAAGGCGCTGACGCCGATGCTGGCGTCACGGGGCCAGACATAGCGGTAGTCCCAGTTTCGTACCCCACCAGGGTCCTCCGGCAGGGACGTGGTCGGCGCGGCCACCGGCGCTCCCGAGGGCGAGTAGGTCAGCAACCGCAAGGTGAGCAGGCTTCGTACGACGTGTTCCCGGAACGGCAGCCGCTCGTCGATCTCCGCGGCCCAGGCCCGCCACCGAGCCTCGTCCTCCGCAAGCAGGTCCCAGGCGGCCGTCGGCTCGACGTGGATCACCGGCTCGCGGTGGGCCACGGCCAGTACGAGGGTGACCGGACGGCCCGGCGTGACCGTGATCGAGATGGGCCGACCCGGTTCACATCTGAACGTGGGCGTGCTGTTCAGCGCGACCGCGAGCGCACCCCACTCACAGACGAGGCCTTGGCTCCGGTGCTGCGCTCGGGGCCGGCGATGCCGTACGCCGAGGCGAGGATCGAACTCCACCACCGCGTCGACGGCCGCCTGCTCCGCCGACAGCCGTCGCACGATCAGCGTCGTGGGCAGCAGGCGACCGCTGACCTCGGCCACCATCCCCTCCGTGAGGGTCAGCCGGCCGCCGCCCACCGCCCAGGTGGTCTCCAGGGTCGCGGTGTGCGGTCGGTACCGCCGTTCGACGACAGTGGCCGGCACGGTCGGGCCGACCCGGAATGTTCCGGCATCCGGGCCCCCGACCAGTCGGCCGAACAGGGGATCGCCGTCGAAGCGCGGTACGCAGAACCAGTCCATAGCGCCGTCACTCGCCACCAGGGCGGCGGTGCGCGTGTCGCCCAGCAGCCCGTAGTCGCTGATCGGTGGCACACCGGTCATGGGGATCGCTCCACGACGAGCCGGGCTGGCGGCCAGCAGGTCACCTGGCTTGCAGGAGCAGCCCAAGACAGACCCCGTAGACGAGGTGCACGACAGCCGTGACCAGCGGGGTCTGGATGCCGTAGTTGAGCGCGAACAGCCCGGGCGGCTCCAACACCGCCGTGCTGGCCGGCCCCGCCCGTTGCGAGGCCATGCGCGGGTGGACACCAGGGAGCAGCGGCAGAATCACCGTCAGCGCGATCCCGACGTGCACGATCCCGAGCAGCGCCCCGATCCACCAGTTCGCGCGGTGCAACAGCGCGAACGTGGCCGCGTACCCCAGGGCGAAACCCTGACCGGTGCAGAGGTGGAGGAAGAACCCGACGACCCGGGCCCGGTCGGGGTCCCCGCTGACGAAGGTCCCGAGCACCAGGGGAAGGTCGAGCCGGGTGAGGCCGGCCAGCTGGGCGGTGATCATCGCCGCGGTGAGCGCCGCGGTGGCGACCAACCCGAACACCGCCCATCCAGCCCAGTCCATCTCAGCAGTCGTCGACGTCGCGGGCGTTCGCGGTCATCGGTCATCCTCCGGCTGAACAGCGTGAATCCCACGGCCCGGACCGGACACCCGCCCATTGGGTGTCCGGTTCCTCACCATATGCCACTGGAGCTGTCGCGCTGACCTGCTCGCCCCAGAGATCCCTTGACGAGTTGACAGCAGGTGGCGAGCGGTGGCGGGCTGCCGAGCCCAATCAGTTGTCGGCCGAGGTTGCCTCAGATGGCCGTCTCGTAGACCGTCTCCACCGGGCGGATCACCTTGACCATGGAGGCGAGGTACTCCCGCGTCTCGGGATCGGTCGAGTAGAGGATCGTTCCCTTCATCCCGCGCGTGAGCAGGACCTTGTAGGTGTTACGAATCAGCAGATCCGCTTCGGCGTCGCTGACCGACTTGCGACTGCGGAACGCGGGATCCTTCGACTCCTCGCGGCGGGTCACCAGTTGGCCGTCCCTGGCAACCAGGTCCGGACCGATGATGACGCCAGACCAGTCGTACTCGAAGCCCTGTGCCGTATAGACGCAGCCCACCTGGCCGAAACCGTTCGGGTCGGTGGCCCAGAACGCGCTGCCTGGCGCATCTCCGACGCTGCGGTCGCTCTTGACGTTCCATGGTCGTGACCACGCGCCGATTCGGACGTCCGCCACCAGGCTGTCGTCCGGGCGCGGATCGCTCCAAGGCCAGCAGTACCCGGCGGACATCCTGGCGGTCACATCAGGTGCCTGCTTGCCGGCGAGGAAGGCTTCCATCTCCTCCGGCGACTCCGCGAGACGTAGGTCGATCTTGCCGTCGCCGGTCCAGACCGTCGGCTCGTCGCCGTCGAGACCGAGCAGGTCGACGACCCATCCCTCGTACGTCTCGCTGCCGCCGCAGCGAAATTGGCCGTGCAACGACACGAGCTCGACGTCAAGTTTAAGCTGCTTCGCGTACGACGAGATGACGTCGACGTTGCCCAACTCGCCCGGCTTCACGACCTGGTGCTCGTCGAGCAGGAAGACGGGCACCCGAGCCGCTCCGATGAGTTCGTCGATCTGTGACCGGGGCTCTGCCCGCCGGGCTTTCGGCGTGAACCGGTTGACGGAGGTCTCCCGGATGCGGTGGGCCTCGTCGCAGATCAGGACGTCCAGCCCGTTGCGTTCGGCGGACATGAAGCTGTTGAAGTAACCAAAAAGGTTCTTCAGCCGGGTCGACCCCTTGCCGGCGTACCGACGCAACGTCTGGGTGAACGACCGTGAGCCCGTCGCGTGCATGACGGACCGGTTCTGGCGCGCCAACTCACCGAGCACCGATAGCGCAATGACGCTCTTGCCGCTGCCCGGTCCGCCCGAGACGACCACGACCGACTTGCGGTCCGCCGACCGCGCCCTCTCCACGGCGTGCAACACCAACTCGTACGCCACGCGCTGCTCATCGAGCAGCGTGAAGCGCGACCGGTCTTTGAGCTCCTCGGCGGCGTACCGCAGCAGGTGTCGGCTGGGCCGAACCGAGCTGGTGAGGAAACGGTCAGCCGCGCCAGCGCCCGAGGTCGGGGCAAGGTGCGTACGGAGATAGTCGAGGAACTGGCCTCGCCGCTGCTTGGTGAAGATCCGGCTCTGTTCGGTCGCCTGGCGATCGAACAGGTCGTTGATGTCGCGATCGTTCGCGTTGTGCAGGTACGCGGCGCCGCGTACCGGATTCCGTTGCTCGGCGAGGACGCCGAGAAAGTCTGTCAGGTATTCGCAGTACAACTCGACCTGGACGCCAGGGTGAAGCCGCGGGCCACGCGCGTGCTCCACCGCCACGAGAGTGTCAGAACCCTCGTGGGACTCGGCATAGGACCACTGCTTCAACTCCACGACGATGTAGGAATCGTCAGACGTCCGGGGGTCCACACCGGCAAGCACCACATCAACCCGCTTGCTGGTCAGCGGCAACTGATACTCGACCAGCATCTCCACCTGGCCCAAGCCTGCGTCAGCGAGATCGTGCCCCAGCACTGCGAGGCTGTGCGACCAGGAACGACGTTCTGCCGGGCTCACGTTGCGACCGATCTGCTCCACGATCCGGTCTTCGAGTGTGCCGCTGGCAACCAGACGCAGCAGACCGTCGGCCGATGTACGGAACGCTGACAACACTTGCCCCCGGGCAGCACGAAGTGATCGTGCGCATGGGGGGCGTGTCCGGCAGCCGCCGGAAGCCCGTCGTGACGCGCTCCTACGTGATGGACTGTAGCGAAGAGATCAACTCAGCGCCATGGTGACGCTGCCAGCGGTTATCGCTTCGCCGCTGACCCGCGAGCCTGGTCGACCGGGTAGCGACGAGCCACCTCCTCGAGTTTGGTCGACGCCGCCTCGACCAGGTCGATGCCGAGGACATCGGCGAGCCGGGTCAGATAGATCATCACGTCGCCGATCTCGGCCTTGACCCGGTCGCCGGCCTTCCTGTCGGACATGACGGCTGCGGCCTGCTCGGGTGTGAGCCACTGGAATTCGGCGATCAGTTCACCGACCTCACCGGCGAGAGCCATGGCCAGGTTCTTGGGCGTGTGGAACTGTTGCCAGTCCCGCTCTTCGGCAAACGCCCGTACGCGGCCCGTCAGGTCATCCATGGGTGGGAGCATCCCAGATGTCAGGTAGCAACCTGCGCTGCTCCTACTTGTCGGAGAGGTCGTCCGAGTTCACGGCGGCTATGAACGTGAGCCAGGCGCGGTGCTCGAAGCGAATAGCCGGCCCGTCAATATGCTTGGAATCGCGTACGACGACCAGGTCGGGGAGGTTGGTGGCGACCTCGACGCAGTTGCCGCCGTTGTCACCGCTGCGGGTGCTCTTGCGCCAGACGGCGCCGGTCAGGTCAGTCATGCCGCATCTCCCCGGCGATTCGCTTGATCATGTCTCTTGAGTCTGCCTGATCGAGGGCGAGGGCATCCAGACCCTTCCAGACGTCTTCATAGGCCCTAAGCTCGTCTGGCTTGTCGAGGTAGAGCGCCCCGGTCAGCGATTCGCTGTAGACGACCGACGGTTCCGGGGCGGCCCGGCCGCCCTTCGTGGCCGGGAAGTCCAAGAGCACGAAGGATCCTGCGACGGCACCGGGATGCGGCCCTGCCGCGAGCGGCACAACACGGACCGAGACCTTGGGTAACTCCGATGCTTCGAGCAGGCGAGCGAGTTGCTCACTCATCACCTTAGGGCCGCCGACGACACGGCGTAGCACCGCTTCCGAGAGAACGGCGTCCAGGTGCGGTGGCTGTGGAAGCCGACGAGTGAGCAGGGTCTGACGCTTCAGCCGCACCTCGACAGCCCGCTCACGCTCCTCAATGCTCAGCCGGCTTGTGGGTCGGAACAAACCCAATGCGTAGGCGCGGGTCTGCAGCAGCCCGGGGATGAGGTTCTCGCCGTATTCGCGCAGGTGGGCGGCGGCAGACTCCAGGCCGACGTACAGCTCGAACCAGTTCGGCACCGCATCCCCGTACGCGTGCCACCAGCCCTTTGACTTCGTCTCGGCGGCGAGCCCTCGCATCGCCTCAGTCATTTCGGGCGACACCCCGTACAGCTCGCACATCGCCTTGACGTCGAGCACCCGAACCGAGCCCTGGCCGCATTCGAGGCGCCAGATCTTCTGCCGGCTGTATTCGAGGGCTTCGGCGGCGGCGTCGAGGGTCACCCCGGCCTCGTTGCGGAACTGCCGCAGCAGTCGGCCGAGTTGCCGGCGTGGAACAGTCGATCCAATGTCTTCGGGCATCCGCACACTCCCTGGTTCCATCGCGCAACACTGCGTGACCTGCTCCTGCAACTCCTACGGGTTTCAGTAAAGAAAGTCAATGCACAACGGGGAAATTGCGGTTTAGAACGTTGCGTTTCCACTGCGGACTGTCGCAGGCTGATCACAGCACGGCGGCCGGCCGGTCCCCTCGAACGGCCGCCGCGCTTCCCCGAACCCCCTCGCCACTCCGTATCCGGGAAGGCAGGCAGACATGAACGCCAGAAACCAGCGACCAGGCCCGTCGAGCGGCGGTGCGACGTACCGCTCCGCCACGTACACCAGTCTGTTGCCGTGGCAGGTGCGTGAGCGCCGCTTCGCGCCGACCGGGCTCGGGCGTCGCGGGTTGAACCCCGACGACGTGTACGCCTTCCTCGACCGGGTCGCCGTCGACATGGCAGCCGTCTACGCCGCCCTTGCCGAGAGCCGCCGAGAGACTGCCCGGATCAAGGACGGGCTGCGCCGCTGGCAGACCGATCAGGCCCGCGCCCGCAACGAGCGGGACCAGGTCCAATGAGCCAGCGGTACGTCATCCACCTGCCCGTCGTCGCCACCGACCTGCCCGCCGCGCAACGCCTGGCCCGGGTCATCGGCCGGTGGATGTTGGTGCTGCCGATGGCGGACCCGGGGGAGACCACCGTCTCCGAGGAGGACCGGCAGTTCCTCCGCCACCGGGTCTTTTGCGACCTGCGGCTGCCTGGCGGCCGGCGCTGCCTCCTGCGCGACGGCCACGACGGCAACTGCTCTCGCCGCCTGCGCCGGTGACCGAACCAGGCCTCGGACAACTCAGCAAAGCCGACTTCGGCGCGCTCAGGAAGTGCAATTCCGCTGGTGGCGACATCGATAAGGCCAAGGCCGCCATGGCCCGAAACCCGTTCCTGACCGAGGCTGTGCAGGCGCGGGCCCTCGACGTGTTTCGCCACCACAAAAGCTACCGGGGGTAGACGTCCTGTACCAGATCCACTTCGAGGAAGAGTTGCCAGCGGACGCGCTGCGCCGGCACCTGCAGCAGGTTTACGGCATCGCCCCCGACGCCGTGTACGTCGGTCGGATCGAGGACCGGACGGACGATCCACGTCCGGTAGCCATGTTCACCCCGCCCGACGAGGATGAGGGATTCGGTTGGATTCTCACCGGTGACACCGAAATCGCCGACGCCACCGGACGGAACGAGCGTGATCTCGCCGTCAGCCTGGCGCATACCTTCGGGGTGCGGACCCTGGTCGACGACGGCAGCATCTATCCCGACCGGTGGCTGCTGGTCAGTGCCGACGGGAGCAGCGGACGAGTCATGACCGATGAGGACGCCGCTGCCGATGGCGATCTCCGGGTCGTGCACGCCCTCGAGTCGATCTCGGGTGAACCGCAGCTCGCCGTGGTGCCACCGCCGGAGTGGGCGCGCGGCTAGCAGACCGTCGTACGGCCGGGGCCCTCTCCGCCGGTCGGTTGACCGCTAGGCTGGCCCCCCACGGTCTCCCCACCTGGAGAAACGCCCATGTCCGACAGCGTCTTCGCGCAGTTCACCGCCGACGACGACCAGCTCGAAGTCGGGCTGCTCGTGCAGCCGGCGATCAACGCCGCCCTGGTGCACAACCGGGTGCCGTTGGTCCGTCACCTCACCCTCGTGAACCGCGGCGCGGTGCCGCTGACCGACGTGACGCTGACGCTGGAACTGCGAGGCCCCGACGGCGCGCTGACCGAGCCGTGGACGCGCACCCTGGCCGCGCCGTTGCGTCCCGGCGCGAGCACGAGCTGGGACGACTTCCGGGACTTCACGCCCGACCGGGTGCTGCTGTACCGCACCGACGAGGCGTTCCCTGTCGACTACCGCCTCATCGTCGAGACAGCCGACAACGACGTGACGTTGGTCGCCCCGTCGCGAGTGTTGGCGCACAACGAGTGGTTCAACAGCCCTGCCCTGTACGACAGCCTGGCGGCCTTCGTACAGCCGAACACCCGGGCGGTGGAGGCGGTCCTGCGGGCTGCCGCGCAGCTCCTGCTGGCGCGGACCGGCTCCGGCTCGTTGCAGGGCTACCAGGAGGGTTCGGAGCGGGCGGCGTTGATCGCCGGCGCCGTGTACGAGGCGCTGCGCCAACTGGAGATCACCTACCAGACCCTGCCGGCGTCGTTCGAGAACACCGGCCAGAAGGTACGCACGACAGCCGCCGTCCTGGACGGGCGACTCGGTAACTGCCTCGACCTGTCCGTCACGTACGCCGCCTGTCTGGAGGCGGCGGGGCTGCACCCGCTCATCTTCGTCAGCGCGGGGCATGCCTTCGGTGGCTTCCTGCTGGAGGAGGAGCGGCTGGGCTCGGCAGCGGTGACCGAGACCAACCTGCTGATCTCGATGGTGGACTCCGGCCGGGCCGTACCGGTCGAGCTGACCCGTATCGGGCCGGGCGCGCAGTCGGCGACCTTCACCGAGTCGGTACGCGTCGGGCTCGGGCACTTCCGTGGCGACGGCGAGCGCATGCAGGGCGTCGTCGATGTGCACCTGGCGCACCGCTCGGGCATCCAGCCCCTGCCGTCAGCCGACGAGCTGGCCACCGCGCCACTGCTCAAAAAAGAAGCGACCGCCGATGCAGAAGCATCCCTCGACCTCCCGCCCGGCGTGGCCGCCGCGAAGCTGCGTCAGCTGGCCGACGACGGCGACGAGGTGGCGCAGCAGTCCGACGGATCGCCGGCCCGGATCCAGCAGTGGAAGAAGTCGCTGCTCGACCTGAGCCTGCGCAACCCGCTGCTCAACCTGCCCAAGCGCGGCCGTGGCCTGGACCTGCACGTGCCGGCGGGTGCGCTGGCCCTGCTCGACGACCTCATCCACGACGGTCGTCAGGTGCAGGTCATCCCGCAGGACGACATCAGCCACGTCCACGAGTTGGCCGGGGCGCGCCGGGCGCAGGACCTCGACGCCGAGATCCTCACCCGGGAGCTGCGGACCGATCGCCGGGTCTACGGCGCGGTCACCGACGCCCGGTACAAGACGGCGATGCGGGCGTTGCAGCGCGAGGCGCGCACGATGGAACAGGAGACCGGCAGCAACTACCTCTATCTGACCATCGGCACCCTGGTGCACACCAAGACGACTGGGGGAGAGGCGTACGCGCCGCTGTTCCTCCTGCCTGTACGCATCGAGGGTGGCAGCGGCCGTCGCCCGTACGCGATGGTCATCGACGGCACCGAGGTCGCCAGCCCGAACTACTGCCTGATCGAGTGGTTGCGGGTCAAGCACAGCGTGCGGATCCCGGAGTTGGAACAGCCGGTCCTCGACGAGCACGGCATCGACATCGCGAAGACCCTGGCCGCGATCAACACGGGGTTGCTCGACAACCGGCTCAACTACCGCATCGACGAGACTGCCAGCCTTCGGCTGCTGCAGTTCTCCACCTTCCAGATGTGGCGGGACCTCACCGACCACTGGCCCCGGTTCATGGAGAACCCGGTCGTCCGGCACCTGGTCGAGTCCTCCGGTGCCACGTTCGACGACCCGGCCCGCCCCGACGACGCCGAGGTCCTGGTCGACGAGGCGGACCTGCACCTGCCGATTCCCGCTGACGGCTCGCAGATGCAGGCCATCGTGCGCGCCGAGCGCGGCCACTCCTTCGTCCTGGAGGGCCCGCCCGGCACCGGCAAGTCGCAGACCATCACCAACATGATCGCCCAAGCGGTCAGCACGGGCCGGTCGGTGCTCTTCGTCGCCGAGAAGCAGGCCGCGCTGGAGGTGGTGAAGCGCCGACTCAAGCAGATCGGCCTCGGGCCGTTCGCGCTGGACCTGCACGGGCGTAAGCAGTCCCTCAACGCGATCCGCCAGCAGCTGCGTGACGCCCTCGACCAGTACGACCAGGGCGGCGACGGCACGTGGACGGCTGTCGAGACGGCTTACCGGACGCGGCTCGCCCCGCTGACCGAGTACCCGGCCCAGGTGCACACCACGAACCCCGTCGGGATGTCGCTCTGGTCGGCCTACGAGCAGACCTTGGCGTACGGGGACGGCCCGGTCGCCCCGATCCCGGTGGCCTACTTGCACGCACCGGCCGAGGCGCGCGCGCAGGTCGAGACGACACTGCGGGAGTTCCCGGCCGCCGCCCGGTCGGCCCGACTCCGGGCGGCGCACCCGTGGGCGCTCAGCGGTTGCCGCACCCTCGACGGCTTGCACGGCGCGGCGGTCACCGAGATCGCCGGTGAGCTGGAACGTCTCCGTGCCGACCTCGCCGCGTACCCCCGCCTGGTCGAGGTGCTGCGGACGCTGCCCGCCCCGGAGACCGTCAGTGAGTTGCAGGCGGGCGCCTGGCTCGCCGTACGCGGACTGCTGCCGGACCGGGCGACCACAGTGCACGCGAGCGATCGGCGCTGGGACGAGGCGATGGCCCGGCTCCAGGCGGACCTGGCGGCCTTCCGGCAGGGCTTCGCCGGTGAGCTGGCGACCTTCCGGCCGGACGTGTTCGCCCGACCGGAGCTGACCACCTGGCACGGTGAGGCCCAGGAGGCGGCGAAGCGGTTGTTCGGCAAGCGCAAGCGCCGACAGGCCATCGCGGACCGGTTGGCAGTGCATGTGGTCGCCGGTGCCACGCTCGACGTGGATCAGATCGAGGTGCTCACCGGCCGGCTGGTCGCTGCCCAGGCACAGGCCGCCGCGCTCCACCACCACCTGCTGGCACTCGGTGGGCTGCGGCTGCCGCAGTGGCTGCCCACTGACCCGCACGCGCAGGAGCGGCTGACGGAGGCCGTCGAGGCGACCCGGGTCAGCCGGACGCTGCTGAGCCAGCATCCGCAGGCCTGGGAGCTGTTCCAGAGCGGGTTCACCGACGTTGGGGCGGCCCTGCTCGACAGGTTCGCCTCGCGGTGGCGGGCCTGGCGCGGGGTGCTGCGCTCCGGCGGGCCGGAGCTGACGCTGTGGGCCGCCGGTTCGCACTGGGTCGACGCCTGGCAGCGCGACGGCGCCGTCTGGCTGCAGGAGTTGCGGGCCGAGGAACTGTTCCCGCTGCGCCGATGGGCGACCGTCCTCACCCACGCCGACGTGCTGGCCTCGGCCGGCCTCACCGACTACCGGGACCAACTGCTGCGCGCCGAGGTGTCCGCGCAGGTCGCGGAGGAGGTCTACCGGCGGGGAGTCGCGACCGCGTCGCTCGCCGAGCGGGTACGCGCCGGCGGCCTGCAGTATTTCGACAGCGAGCTGCACGACGATCAGATCAGCCAGTTCGAGGCCGCTGCCGGTGAGCTACGGTCCGCGCTGCCGACGCAGCTGCCGTCGGTGCTGGTCCGGCGCCGCCCGTTCAGCCCGACCGACAGGCGTGGCCGCTTCGCCGATTTCGCGGCTGAGCTTCGCCGCAAGCGGGGCGGGCGGTCCTTCCGGGAGTTGTTCGAGCAGTACCCGGACGCGGTGCTGGCGTTGACCCCGTGCGTGCTGGTCAGCCCGGCGTCGGCGGCGAACTTCCTGGCGCCGGGGAGTCAACGCTTCGACCTGGTCATCTTCGACGAGGCCTCCCAGATCCGCGTGGCCGAGGCGATCGGCGCGATGGGTCGGGGCAGCGCCGTGGTGGTGGTCGGCGACTCCCGGCAGATGCCGCCGAGCAGCATCATGCAGGCCAGCCACACCGTCGACGAGGTCGAGGACGGCAACGGCCCGGTGCCGGAGGACCTGGAGAGCATCCTCAGCGAGGCCGTCGAGTCGGGGTTGCCGCAACGCTGGCTGTCCTGGCACTACCGCAGTCACGACGAGTCCCTGATCGCCTTCTCGAACCGCTACTACTACGACAACAAGCTCTCCAGCCTCCCGTCGCCCGGCGCCTCCAGCGCGGCGGGCATCAGTTGGCGACGTGTCGACGGCCAGTACGACCGGGGCGGATCCCGGACCAACGAGGTCGAGGCGCGGGCCATCCTCGCCGACATCACCCGGCGGTTGCACGACCCGGCTACCGCCCACCACTCCGTCGGCGTGGTCACCTTCAACATCCAGCAGCGGGATCTCATCCTCAACCTGCTGGAGGAGAGCGCCGATCCGATCATCCGCGAGCACCTCTCCGGTGCGGTCGCGGAACCGATCTTTGTCAAGAACCTGGAGAACGTGCAGGGCGACGAGCGGGACGTCGTCCTGTTCTCGCTGGCCTTCTCCACCAACCTGGAGACCGGCCAGCTCCCGCTGAACTTCGGCCCGCTCAGCCAGGCCGGCGGGGAGCGGCGGCTCAACGTGGCCATCACCCGCGCCCGCCGCCAGGTCGTCCTCTACTCGTCCTTCGACCCGTCCGACATCGACCTCGCCCGTACGTCCGCGTTGGGCACGCAGCACCTGCGGGCGTACTGCGAGATGGCCGCCGCAGGCGCGGACCGTCTGGGTGACCTGGCCACCGACCGCACCGAGCGGCGCAGCCGGATCCGCGATGAGGTGGCCGTGGCACTGCGCGACCGCGGCCACGAGGTCCGTACCTCGCACGGCCTGTCCGACTTCACAGTGGACATCGCCGTACGCAAAGAAGGCTCACCACGCTGGCAGGTGGCCGTCATGCTCGACGGCCCGGACTGGAGCGCACGCCCGACGGTGGCCGACCGGGACTCGGCACCCGCGCTGCTCTGCTCGATCATGGGTTGGCCGGAGGTCGTGCGGTTCTGGCTGCCGGCGTGGATCCACGACCGGTCGGCCATGCTCGACCGGGTCGACGAAGCGGTCGTCCGAGCCGAGGCCCTCGCGATCGTCGAACCGGAGCCCGAGCCGTCGGCGGTCGCACCTGGCATCGAGCTGCCGCAGCCACGTTCCGTGACAGACGGGGAGCCGCAGTTTCCGACACCGGCCGCCGAGGCGCCACAGCCGCGCCGCACGGTGGAGGAAGAACCCTTCCCGGGCATCTCGTCGGCCCCCGTCACCGCACTCGCCGCCGCGACCACCGCGCCGGCAACGACAGAGGACACCGTCACGGCAAGCCCGTTCGTTCCGTACGTCCCGACCTCGCTGGGAGACCAGGCCGACCTCGACGTGCTGGCAACCGACCGGCGCGTACGTGATCTCGTGCGGAACGGGCTCCGCGAGATCATCGAGAGTGAGGGGCCCATCGAGCAGCACCGGCTCGCACGCCTCGCCCTCGCCCGGTTCGGCTTCCTCCGCACCCGTGAGGACCGTCGTACCGCGGTGCTCGCGCTCGTGGACTCCCGCCAGCTGCACACACACCCGACGCTGGGCCGGTACGCCTGGCCCGATGGTGTCGACCCGCAGACGTACCGGGCGTACCGGGTCACCCAGGCGAGCAACGACCGGGCGTTCGAGGAGGTGCCACCCGAGGAGGTGGCCAACGCCTTCGTACACGTGCTGCAGGGCGCGTCGAGCATGGACGAGGAGCGGCTGTTGCGCGCCGGCCTGGAGCGGCTCGGCTACCGCCGACGCACCGAGAAAATCGACAAGCTGCTCCGGTACGGGCTGCACGTCGCCGTGACCAGCGGTCGCCTCCGCTTCGACGCGGAGGGTCGCCTCACCCGCGGCTGACGATCGATCTCCATGTCGTCGCCGTGCGAAGGCCGAGTGACCCGCTGCTCCGACGCAACCCCTCGCAGGTCGATTCGTTGGTGCGACGAGGGGTGGACTGAGGAGGACGATGACGGCGGGACCTGGTGCCAAGCTGCTGCGCCCGCCGACGAGTTCGGGCCGAGCCACGTTCCTGGAGCTGTTCTTCGACCTGGCCTTCGTGGTGGCCCTCACCCAGGTCTCGCGACGGTTCGCCGAGCTGGGCGACGAAACCGGCTGGGCGCTCGTGAGCGGGTTCGGTCGTACCCTGCTGCTCTTCCTGGCGCTCTGGCTGATCTGGTCGCACACGGCGTGGATCACCAGCCGCTACGAGCCGGAGCGGTCGATCATCCAGGCCGTCGTGGTCGGCACCATGTTCGCCGGCCTGGTCATGGCGGTGACGCTGCCCCGTGGGATGGAGGAGCGGGCGCTGCCGTTCGTGGTCGCGTACCTGTCGGTCATGGTGGTGCGGCCGTTGGTGATCGCCGCCGCGTTGCGTGGCCATCCGCGACGGCTGGTGCCCTTCCGGCTCGCCATCTGGGCTGCGGCGAGCGCACCGCTCTGGCTGGCCGGCGCCCTGGGCCCGGACCGACTTCTCCCGGCGTGGTGGGCTGTCGCTCTCGGCGTCGACTACCTCGCCTGGATTCTGGGCTGGCCGCTGCCGAAGCTCGGGGCCTCGGAGGTGAGCCGTTGGCGGATCGCCGGGACGCATCTCGCCGACCGTTATCAGCAGATGATTCTCATCGCCCTCGGTGAGTCGATCCTGCTCATCGGCATCGTCTTCGGGGGCGCTGACTACTCCGCCGAGCGGGCGGCGGCCTTCGTCGTCGCGTTCGTCACCAGCGCGCTGCTCTGGCGAATCTACTTCTACCGTGCCGGTCTGCTGCTGACCGATGCGTTGAGTCGCGCGGGTATGCCCGGCAGGTTGGGCACGGCGTCGGAACGTACGCATCTGCTGATCGTGCTCAGCGTGCTCGTCACCGCTGTCGGTTACGAGCTGGTGATCGACCATCCGTACGGGTCGCCGCGGCCGAGTTGGCTCCTGTTCGTGGTGGGCGGTCCGGCGCTCTTCCTCGTCGCCCGGATGCGGCTGGAGTACGAGATCTTCGGCCGGGTCTCCCGAGCCCTGGTGATCGGCCTGGCGGCTCTGCTGCTGCTCACACCGGCGCTGTTCCGCTGGAGGTCGATGGTCTCGCTGTCCGTGGTGGCCGGTGTGTTGGCCCTGGTCGCGCTGCTCGACGCGCTGCGAAGTCGGGGCCGTCCGCTGGACGTGCCCGCCCCACCGGTCGGGCGGGAGCCGTCCGACCGGGACGACTCCGAGGCGTGAGCACGCGGCTCAGCGGTCGGTTTCGGCCGACTGGCGCTCGGTGTTGATCCGGAGGAGCCCTTCCACCCCGTGGAGGAAGGTCTCGGACACCAGGGTGGGGTTGAACAGGCATCCGGCGGCCATGGCGCCGTCGCGGAGCATGACGAAGTGCCGCGCGGCGGGGTCAGCCGTCTCCTCGTGGACCTGCGCCATCAGCATGGTGAGCGTGTCCAGGAACCACTGCCGGTGGGCGATGATCTCCTGGTGCACGGGATGACCGGTGTCGGGATACTCCGCCGCGGCGTTCAGGAAGGCGCATCCGCGGAACGCGGGCGACTGGACGTTCTGGGCGATGGCGCCGGCGATGCCGAGGAGTGAGTCGACCGGCGCGGGGTTGGCGGCGATCGCCGCTTCGACCAGTCCACGCTCCAGGACGTGGACTTCCCGCAGGTACGCCAGGATGAGGTCGTCCTTGCTGGGGAAGTGCCGGTAGAACGTGGCCCGGGTCACCTGTGCCTCGGCGATGATCCGGTCGACGCCGACGGAATGGATCCCCTCGGCGTAGAAGAGCCTGGTCGCCGTGTTGAGGAGCCGGAGTCGCGCTGCAGAGGGCCGGGTGTCGGGTTCGGTGCGCGCCATACCCACCAGCATAGCGGATAGAACGGTCAGTCCAGCCAGGCTGTGACCGGTAGAGCGCGGGGAGAACGTTCGGTCTGGACGAAATGCGAGAGCGCGGGGCTACGGCTGCTGGAGACGCACGGCCGCTGACCGCGAAAACTCGGCGATCATGGAGTTGTGGTGGGTGGCGAAGCGCCTATACAACGTCAAGTCGGGCACCACAACTCCATGATCGACTTTGGGGGCGAACGTACCATTTCGCCATGGCACTGGACCCGGGGATGCGGTTTGGTCGGCGGGCGGTGCTGCTGGCCGCTGGCGGGTCGCTGGTGGCGTGCTCGCGGCAGCCCGAGGGGAGCGAGGTCCACCTGCGACTGGCGACCGGGCCGGCGGGAGCGGTCTACCGGCGCATCGGCGGCGCGTTGGCCGACCACATCTCCGAGCAGGTGCCGGGCGCGACGGTGACCACGGTGCCGAGCGGGGCGTCCACCGACAACATCCGGATGCTGCGGGCCGGCGACGTGCACCTCGGGCTGACCAGCCTGGACGCGTTGATCGAGGCCGACGGCAGCGCGCCCCGGGGGCTGTCGGCGATCTGCCGGCTCTACGACAGTCACCTGCATCTCGTGGTGATGGCCGGTTCGGCGATCGACGAGTTCCAGGACCTCGAAGGCAGGCGTCTGTCCCTCGGTGCGCACGACTCGGGCACGGAGTTCACATCGCTGCGCGTTCTGCGGCTCGGCCCGGTGAACGTCGACCGCAGGCATCTCAGCCAGGCCGAATCGGCGGCGGCGTTGCGCGACGGTTCGATCGACGCGATGTTCTCCCTGACCGGTGTCCCGACACCCGCCATCACCGAGCTGGCGCAGCGGCACCCCATCCGGCTGATCCCGTTGGACGTGCAGGCGGGCGGGCTGTTCACGGCGTACCCGGGTCCCTACGCCCCGGCGATGATCCACGCGACTGCCTACGCCGGTGTCCCGGCCACCCGTACCGTCGCCGTACCGAACGTGCTGCTCGCGCGCGACGACCTGCCCGACGACCTGGTCTACGCCATCACCGACACGGTCTTCACGCACACCGGCGCGATCACCTCCGCCGGCCGCGACGACGCCGAAACCCTTCCCGAGGCGTGGCAGATCAACGTGCGTACCGGAATATCGACCGCGTCGGTTCCGCTCCACCCGGGCGCGGCGGCCTGGTTCCGCGACCGGAAGCGGTGATCCGGGACCGCGACCGGATCGTCAGATCGGCGCCGACGCCGGAGCGTCGGCCGGCGACACCACCTGGGGTACGACCGGCAACATCACCACTGCGGCGAGGCCGTGCCCGGAGCCGTCCGGCCGCGGCAGGCCGTCCTCCAGGCGCAGCGTGCCCCCGGCCGCCCCGATCAGGTCGGCGCAGATCGCCAACCCGAGGCCGGTGCCGGACACGTTCTGATGTCGCGGCGACCGCCAGAAGCGTCGTAGCGCCTGGGCCCGCTCGGACACGTCGATGCCCTGACCGTCGTCGCGGACGACGACCGTGACCACGGCGCCGACGCGGTCCCCGACGCCGACGTGACCGGGGACGACCTGTGCGGACACCTCCACGACCCGTGCGTCGGACAGCCGCAGCGCGTTGCTGATCAGCTCGTCCAGGATGCTGCCCAGGCCGCCCGGCGGCTCCAGCAACCGCAAGCCCGGCGGTACGTCGACAGTGAGCGTCTGTCCGGCTGTGGCCGTCAGCGCCCGCCACCTGTCGACCCGCGTCGCCAGCACCTCGTCGAGGTCCACCGGCGACGCGGTCCGCATGCTCTCCATCCGCGCGCTGGCCTGCAACGAGTTCAGCATCCGCTGCATCGCCTTCAGTTCGTCGACGGCGACGTCGTACACCTGCTGGCCGTCACCCTCCGGTCGCAGGTGCGGCGCGAGGCTCCCCACCGCGAGCCGGAGGCTGGTCAACGGATTGCGTAACTGGTGCGACGCGTCGGACACGAACGCGCGCTGTCGCTGCGCGGCGTTCTCGACGGCGTCCATCATGGTGTTGAACGACTGCGCCAGCCGCCGCAGCTCGATCGGCCCGGCCTCGGCGTCGGCGCGGATCGTCAGGTCGCCTTCGGAGATCCGTGAGGTCGCCGCGTCCAGTTTGCGTACCGGCCGCAGGACCCACGCCGACACCGGCCAGGCGACGGCCGCCAGCGCGATCAACGGCAGCAGCCCGAGCCCGGCCAGCCAGGCCCAGCGTACGAGAATGAGCTCGCGCGTTCTGGACAGGTCGGAGATCGTCACGACGGCGCCGATGACCTCGCTGTCCCGGCCCACCGGCTCCGCCACGACGAGGGCGGAGTCGTCCCACGGAGCCCATTCCCAGGACGGCTCGGACCGGGCACCGGCCAGTGCAGCGGTGACGATCCGGGGCAACGCCGGCTCGGTGCGCGCCGCCTCCTCGTAGGCGTCGAGGGGCCCGAGGAGCACAGTGCCCGACGTGTCGATCAGCGCGACGGGGATGCCGTAGAGATCGTGGTACCGCGTCAGTTCCTGCTGCAACGCCTCGGTTCGGCCGGTGGACAGCGCTGCCTCGGCCAACGAGGCGAACCGGCCGACGTCGTTGAGCCGGTTGACGTAGGTCTCCTGCATCTCCCGTTCGGCCACGGTGACGCTGAGCGGCACCCCGAGCGCCGCGACGAGAAGCACCGCGAGGGGGACCAGGACGACCAGCAGGCGGCGGTGCACGGCGCGTCAGCCGATCAACTCCGGCTGGTCGGCGAGGAGCCGATAGCCGACGCCGTGGACCGTGCGGATGACCACTCCCGGCCCGAGCTTGTGCCGCAGTGCCGCGATGTGGGTGTCCAGGGTACGGCTCGACGACTCCCAGGTCGCACCCCAGATCTGGTCGAGGATGACGTCGCGACTGACCACGTTGGGCGCACGCCGCGCCAGGAGCAGGAGCAACTCGAACTCCTTGCGGGTCAGCGGCACGGGGGCGCCGTCGACGGTGACCTCGCGGGTGCCGACGCAGATCCGCACCGGCCCGAGGACGAGCGGCGCGTCCGGCCGACCGTGCGCCCGGGCGGCCCGGGTGCGTCGCAGCACGGCATCGATGCGGGCCAGCAACTCCGGGATGCCGAACGGCTTGACGATGTAGTCGTCGGCGCCGGCGCGCAGGCCACGGACCCGCTCGTGCTCCTCCGACCGTGCGGTCACCGCGATGACGGCGGTCTGCGGGTGGTCACGCAACCTGCGGATCACGTCGAGCCCGTCGCCGTCGGGAAGACCAAGGTCGACGAGGACCACGTCGGACGGCGCGGCGCGCACCGCCTCCGCGGCGGTGGCGACCCGGTGGACCTCGAAGCCCGCCTGGGTCAGCACGGTCACCAGGCCCCGCGCCACGCGGTCGTCATCCTCGATGACGGTTATCCGCATACCAGCGGATTCTACGGCCCGGGGCGGTGCTCGTGCGGTCCGCGAGTTCTTGGGATTTCTCTGACACCATCCGTGCCCCGACCAGCAGAGACTGGGGTCCTCGCATCCACCGAGGAATGTCCATGCGCTGATGGGGAGGGCCGCCGTATGGGAACGACCAGCAGGTACCGGGCCGCCGGACGGATGACCGCCGCGATCAGCGTCGTCGCGCTCGTGGCGGCCTGCTCCGGTAACGGAGGCGCCGCCGGCGGAGGCGACGCCGCAGGTTACCCGGACCAGAACATCACCATCGTCGTACCGTTCAGCGCCGGCGGGCCGACGGACACGGTCACCCGCATGATCGCCGAGCCGATGGCCGCGAAGCTCGGCGGCAAGATCGTCGTCCAGAACGTCGAGGGTGCCGGCGGCACTGTCGGCGCTGGCGACGTCGCGCGGGCCAGGCCGGACGGTTACACAGTGCTCATGCACCACATCGGCATGTCGACAGCGCCCGCCCTGTACAAGAGCCTGGGCTACAAGCCTCTGGAGGACTTCGAGACGGTCGGTCTCGTCACCGAGGTGCCGATGACGATCGTCGCCCGTAAGGACTTCGCGCCCGCGACGCTTCCTGACCTCGTCGCCCACGTGAAGGCGAACGCCAGCAAGGTCACGCTGGCCAACGCGGGTATCGGGGCCGCCTCCCACCTGTGCGGCCTGCTGTTCCAGAACGCCACGGGCGTGAAGCTCCAGGAGGTCCCGTACCAGGGCACCGGTCCCGCGCTGACCGACCTCGTCGGCGGTCAGGTCGACTTCATGTGCGACCAGACGACAAACACCAGCGGTCAGATCGCCGCGGGGAAGGTGAAGGCGTACGCGGTCACCACACCCGAGCGGGTGAAGAGCCTTCCCGACCTGCCCACCACCACCGAGGCCGGGTTGCCGCAGCTGAAGGTCAGCGTGTGGCACGGTCTCTACGTTCCGGCCGACACGCCGCCGGAGATCGTCCAGAAGCTGTCCGAGGCGCTCAAGGTGGCGCTGGCCGACCAGGCGGTCATCGACCAGATGGCCAAGCTCGGCACCGCGCCGGTCCCGGCCCAGGACGCGACACCGGACGCGCACCGGGCGAAGCTCGACGAGCAGCTGGGCACCTGGGCGAAGATCATTGCCGACGCCGGGGTCAAGGTGTCCTAGGTGCAGCGCCATCGGTCGTTCCCGGACGTCCTCGCCGGGGGCATGTTCGTCCTGATCGGTGGCGCATTCGTGGTGGGGGCGCTCGGCTACGAGCTGGGCACCCCGACACGGATGGGCCCGGGTGCCTTCCCGTTGCTGGTGGGCGCGGCAGTGGTCGCGCTGGGCCTGGCGATCGTCGGCAAGGGCCTCGTCGCCGGTGAGGTGATCTCGTTCGGACCGGTCCCGTGGCGGGCCGTCGCCGTCATCGTGCTCGCGGTCCTGTTCTTCGGATTCACCATCCGGCGCCTCGGATTCGTCCCGACGACGGCGGTGACCGCCCTGCTCACCACGCTGGCCAGCACACGAGTGCGGCTGCTCACGGCGGTGGCCGTGGCCGCCGGGTTGACAGTGGCCAGCACGCTCATCTTCGTCGTCGGACTCCAGCTGCGGATCCCCCTGTGGGGCCCGTGGTTGGTGTTCTGACGCGGCATCTGGATTGAGGCATGGAACTCCTCGACAACCTCGCGCTGGGCTTCTCGACGGCCCTCCTGGTCCAGAACGTCCTCTACTGCTTCGTGGGAGTGCTGCTCGGC